>QQVI01000190.1 GCA_003388545.1 Actinomycetota bacterium | reverse complement strand
AGCCCTTCAACCGAGCCACATCCAAGACCGATCCCACGACAAGTCAGGCTTCTCGACGTTTCGGCAGAGCCGAGACTCCCCGGCTCTACAAACGCGTCCTCTAACTCTTTCGGCCGATCAGCCACGCCTTGCCATCGCCTTCTCCGTGGGCCAGCACATCCAATTCGTCAAAAGACTGAAGGAGCTCACCACGCTTTGCTGTGTGACGGCCCGGTTGCCCGCCGACTTCGCTCAACACCGCCATGAACAGCACGCCTCCTGGATTCAGCCTCTGGACCATCAGGCGATTCAGCGAGCGATTCCGATACATGTGGCAGAGCAGCACATCCGCGGGAGGTGTTTCCGGCAGCCCAAGGTCCAGGTCGTGGACGATGAATTCGCACCGCTTCTCGAGGCTCACTGATTCGACGAGTTTTCGTGCCAAGTCGATGGCTACCGCAGAGACGTCGATGCCGAGATACCGGAGTCCCCGTTTTGCCAGCCAGACTGCCGCACCGCCTCGTCCGCACGCGATTTCGAGAGCAAAACCTTCTGTTGGCACCAGGCTCTCATGACCTGCGAAGACCGACGGAAGCCCAACGTCCTCAACAGGCGCGATCCCTCGCGCTCTGTGCCGCTCGTCCCACCGGAGACGCTCTTCCTCACTCACGCCGACAACGATACGTTCGGCATATGCCGCGTAATGAGCCAGACCAAGGGGTAACGTCATAGAACACATGTTCGTATTGGGAATCGACCCTGGGCTGTCCCGTCTTGGCTACGGGATCGTCGAGGGCACACATCCACCAACCGCGCATTTGGCCGGCGTGATCAGCACATCACCAGAGTCACCAACGGAGGTCCGCCTCAGGGAGCTCTACGCAGGGCTCGACGAACTGATCGCGAAGACGAAGCCCGACGCTGTGGCAATCGAATCGATCTTCACGAACCGAAACTTGCAGACCGCCATTTCAGTGGGCCGGGCATCCGGGGTGGCGATGCTCGTCGCAGCCAATCACGGGCTCGAGGTTCATGAGTATGTCCCAACAGCCGTCAAGAGAGGTGTGACTGGCAGCGGCACAGCAGACAAGAAGCAGGTGCAACAGATGGTGGCTCGACTGCTCAACTTGGCCGACGTCCCATCACCCGCCGATGCTGCCGACGCATTGGCCGTCGCCTTGTGCCATCTGCGGGCTGCCCCGCTGAAGGTGCGCACATGATCGGGCGACTGCGCGGCGTGCTGGTCTCGTCTAGCGAGAGCAGCGTTTGCATCGACGTTTCCGGTGTTGGCTATGAGGTCACGATGACTCCCCGCGGCCTCGTCTCCCTCCCTGGAATCGGTGAGGAAGTCGTCGTTCACACCCATACCCATGTCCGGGAAGACGAGATGAGCCTCTTTGGATTCGATTCGGAGAACGAGCGCGACCTGTTTCGGATCCTGCTGGGTGCCTCCGGCGTTGGAACCAAAGTGGCGATGGCAATGCTTGGCACCATGTCGCCCCAGGACATCGTGCGCGCCATCGCCTCGGAAGACGCAGACGCTCTCACGGTGGTGTCCGGGATTGGCAAGCGTGGAGCACAGCGCATCGTCCTCGAGCTTGCACCAAAGCTCGCCGGACGTGATGCCGACGTTCTCACAGGTTCAGGGTCTGCCTCGGTTCGCGCTGCCCTGGAGACGCTGGGATACTCGACCGAGGAAATCAACTCTGTGATCGGCAAGGTGGATCCGAATGAATCAGTCGAGTCCCAAGTGAGAGAGGCCTTGCGGACTCTGGGTGGTAGCTGACTATGAGGGAGGAGAGCCTTCTCAATCCTGCCATCGAGTCAGAGGACGAGCTCAGCCTCCGACCAAAGCGACTCGACGACTTTGTCGGCCAGGATCGCGTCAAGGAACGACTCCGAATCTCTATCGAAGCTGCCGCCGAGGAGCAGAGAGCTCTAGATCATGTGATCTTCTCCGGGCCCCCCGGTCTGGGAAAGACGACCCTCGCCAACGTCATAGCCAACGAGCTGGGAGTCGCAATCCGGGTCACCTCCGGACCTGCGCTGGAGCGTCCAGGAGACCTGGCTGCCATCCTCAGCAATCTGCAACCGGGCGACATCTTCTTCATCGATGAGATTCATCGGCTCCCCCGGGCAGTCGAGGAGGTCTTGTATCCCGCAATGGAGGACTTCAAGCTCGACATCGTCCTCGGCAAAGGCCCAACAGCGCAGTCGATTCGGCTCGACCTCCCTCGCTTCACCCTTGTCGGCGCAACGACGAGAAAGGGCAAAGTCACCGCACCATTGCGTGATCGCTTCGGAATCGAGGAGAAGCTGGACTACTACCAGGACCACGAGCTCGCCGACATCGTCGTGCGCTCTGCTTCGATCATTGGCGTCGAGATCGGTCGCCCCGCCGCGGAAGTGCTTGCCCGGCGAAGTCGCTCGACACCCCGGATCGCCAACCGTCTCCTGGCCCGGGTCCGTGACTACGCGGTCGCACGCGCCGATGGAGATTTGAACGAGGAGATTGCCGCAGCTGCCCTGGATGTCTTCGAAGTGGACCCGCTGGGCCTGGACAAGGTCGACCGCTCGATCCTGGAGGCCCTGGTCCTGAAGTTCGGTGGAGGCCCGGTAGGCCTATCAACCCTCGCCATCGCGGTTGGGGAGGAGCCGGAGACCGTCGAAGACGCTTATGAGCCATTCCTTCTCCAAATAGGGATGATCAACCGGACACCCAGAGGCCGTGTCGCCACGGTGCATGCCTATTCGCATCTTGGCGTGGAGGCTCCTGCCAACACTCAGACTTCTCTACTCGACTGAGGCACAGTCGCCCGTTGTGATGGCGATCGACCAGACTTGGGGGTTCGAATGAGCGCTATCGAATGGACCAAAGGTTCTTCCGACGGGCCGGCACGGAGCGGCGTGCTGCGCACGCCTCATGGTGAGGTGAAGACCCCGGTCTTCATGCCCGTTGGAACCAAAGCGGCGGTGAAGGCAGTGGATTCGAGCGATCTCCACTCGATAGGTGCCGGCATCATCCTTGCCAACACATATCACCTCATGCTCCGCCCCGGATCAGGAACCATCGAGAAGCTCGGCGGTCTCCACGAGTTCATGAATTGGAGCCGTCCGATCCTCACGGACTCGGGAGGCTTCCAGGTGTTCTCGCTCGACCCTGCCATCGAAGAGGAAGGCGTCATTTTCCAATCGTCAGTCGACGGAGACGAGATCCACCTCACCCCGGAGCTGGCGATACGAGTGCAGGAGGAGCTGGGAGCCGACATCGTCATGGTCCTCGACGTGTGCGTCGGTCTGCCGGCCCCCGAGTCAGTTGTGCGCAACGAGATGGAACGCACCCTGCGCTGGGCGGAACGCTGCATCGAAGCACACGACCGCGACGATCAGGGGCTGTTTGGCATCGTGCAAGGCGGTGTCGATCCCAACCTGCGTCAACTGAGCGCTCGCAAGACCGCTGAGCTGGATTTCCCCGGCTTTGGGATTGGCGGGCTCTCGGTTGGGGAGAGCGCGGAGGAGCGCAACCTGTCCATCGAAGCTGCCATCTCAGAGCTCCCGGAGGACAAGCCGCGATATGTGATGGGGCTGGGCGATCCCCAGGGGTTGATCGATGCCGTGGCCAGAGGCGTCGACATGTTCGATTGCGTCATCCCGACGCGTCACGCCCGTCACGGCAAGGTGCTCACCAGCTTTGGCGATCTCAACATAAGGAATCAAGAATTCGAGTTCGACGAGTCACCAATTGACCCAGACTGTGCCTGCGCTACATGCCACAACTATTCGCGGGCCTATCTGCGCCATCTCTACCGCATGAAGGAGATCTCAGCGATGAGGTTGCTGAGCATTCACAATCTTCGCCATCTGACCGACTTGATGGCTGACGCCAGGGCCGCCATTTCGTCTGGGCGCTTTGGCGCCTTCCGCGAGGAGTTCCTAGCGCGGCGGGCGAACGGTTCGGCTTAGAGCTCTTCGATCTCCTAACCTGACCCGTCGGTCCGTAAAAAACCGGAGGCACCGTTGTCTTACTTTGTACTCGCTCAAGAAGCCACTGGAAGCTCAGGATTGACCACCCTGATTTTCCTCGGCTTGATGATCGCCGTTTTCTATTTCTTCATCATCCGGCCCCAGCGCAACCGGCAGAAGGCTCAACAGGCGCTGTCGGAATCACTCGCAGTAGGAGACGAGATCCGCACGATCGGAGGGATCCACGGTCGGGTGCTCACCGTCGACGAGGATTCCGTCCTCCTTCAGGTGGAACAGGGCCAGATCCGCGTGGCTCGCAGGGCGATAGGCTCCAAAGCCGGCGACAACGAAGAATCCTGAAGTGACCCGACGGCTGGTCGGGATCGCAGTCGTCCTCCTCCTCGGTTGGGGAGGGCTGGCAACGGCGATCCTCACCGACACGACTCCGAGGCTCGGCCTCGACCTTCAGGGTGGCACGGCAGTCATTCTGACCGCGCCGGAAGGCACCGATCCCGAGCTGCTCGACGTGGCAACCGAGATCATGACCCGGCGTATCGAGGACTTCGGGGCCGTTCAAGAGCCGGAGATCGCGGTCTCGGGTGATGACACAGTCGTCGTGCAGCTACCAGGCGTCGAAGATGAGCAGCGTGCGATCGACGCGGTGGGCCAGACCGGCTTGCTCAGCTTCCGTCCCGTTCTCGACTCAGTGCCCGGCAACACCGGCCCTCTGGCCGGCACAGACGCCGAGAACATCGACCCCGAAACAGGTCTGACCATCGAAGACGACATCGACGCAGAGTCCGTCTGGTTGCTGTACGACCAGGCTGACATCCAGACGCAGGTCCTCGAACTCGGCCCGGCGGTCCTTCAAGGCGAGCACGTGGACCAGGCCGTGCCTGTCTTCGACCCCAACTCGGCGGTATGGGCCGTCACGCTCGACCTCGACAGCGAAGGGGCTGAACTGTTCGCCGCACTCACTGCCCAGGCCGCGGCGTTTCCACTCAATGACCCGAGGCGGCAGATTGCCATCGTCCTCGACGGGGAAGTAGTGACGGCGCCGGCTGTCAACCAGACAGTCTCACCTGACGTCGGGATCACAGGTGGGACGGCGCAGATAACCATGGGCCGGAGTGAAGACGATCAGACGCAGGCTCAGGATCTCGCCCTGACCCTTCGCTACGGGTCGCTCCCGGTAGCTTTTGAGATCTCTTCGGTGACCAAGGTGTCCGCGACCCTTGGCGAAGACTCACTGCAGGCGGGTGTCATCGCCGGCCTGATTGGCCTCGCCGCCGTTGCTCTCTTCCTTCTCTTCGTATATCGGTCGCTGGCGACAGTGACGATCGTCGGTCTCACGGCTTTTGGCTCGCTGCTCCTAACGCTCTTCGGGTTGCTGGGGAGAGTGCAAGGTTTGACACTGACCCTCGCCAGCGTCACGGGGATCATCGTCGCCATTGGGATCACCGCCGACTCCGACATCGTGTATTTCGAGCGAATCAAGGACAAGGTGAGGGAGGGGCTCTCGGTGGAGGAAGCTGCAGAGGAGGGTTTCCGCCTTGCCTTCCGCACCATCCTGACGGCCGACACGGTCAGCCTCCTCGGAGCTGTTTTGTTGTGGGCTCTCGCCGTGGGTGCGGTCAAGGGCTTCGCCTTGGCCCTCGGGCTCGCCAACATCCTCGACATTTTCATATTCCGCACCTACACCCGCCGGGCCGTGTCACTTCTGGCTGAGTCGCGTCTCGCCGAAGGGGGCCGCTTCAGCGTCGAGGGGGCTGCGTCGTGAGCACGTGGTCAAAGCTCCGGCGCAGTGAGACCACTATCGACTTCGTGGGGCTGAGGCGCCGCTGGTTCACCATCTCGGCCGTGATCATCTTGTTGTCGATCGCCGGATTCGTGGTGCGAGGAGGATTGAATCTGGGTATCGAGTTCGAGGGTGGTCTAGCACTGCAGACGCCCAATCCCGCTCAGGCGACCGTCCCCGAGGTCAGGGATGCGATGCAGGAGCTGGGGATCATCGGGGCCACGATCCAGGAGCTTGGAGACGGCGAGTCCCTTCGGGTGACCGCCGGAGTGCTCAGCCCCGAGGTGGAGTCCGAAGCAGTGTCTGTGCTTGCCAACGTCGCAGGAGTAGATCGCGCCGAGGTTTCGATATCGGCCGTCGGGCCCTCGTTCGGAGCTCTGGTCCTGCAACGCTCGTTGGTGGCCCTCGGCGTCTTCCTGGGCGCCGTGATTCTCTACATCAGCTGGCGACTCGAGTTCAAGATGGCGATGGCCGGCATCGTCGCCCTCATCCACGACCTGGTGATCACCGCCGGCGTGTATGCCATCACGGGTTTCGAGGTGACTCCCGCGACGGTCGTGGCAATCCTGACGATCCTTGGGTATTCGCTTTATGACACCGTCGTGGTCTTCGACAAGATCGATGAGCTCGTGATCGAAGATGAGAAGACCCCGTATCGGGATATCGTGAACAACGGGATGAACTCCGTTCTCGGGCGCTCTCTAGCCACCTCGATCACTTCTCTGATCCCGATCGGAAGCATCCTCTTCGTTGGGGCCTTCCTACTGGGCGCGCCGACGCTACGTGAGTTCGCCCTTGCTCTGTTCGTTGGTATCGGTGTGGGCACGTATTCGTCGATCTTCGTGGCGGCACCGATTCTCTCCACCTGGAAGGAAGGTGAGGATGAATGGGCCGAGCGTGCGGCGCGAGCCGAGAAGCGTTCCAGGTCGGCACGAAAGTGAAGCAGTCGTAGACTGTGGTTGTGGACAAGCTGAGCGGTCTCATCCGGGATATCCCCGACTTTCCCGAGAAGGGCGTGGTCTTCAAAGACATCACACCCGTTCTCGCCGACGGCTCTGCATTCCATGAGCTGATAACCAAACTCACCGAGCCTTTCAAAGATCGCGGGATCACAAAAGTCGCCGGTATCGAGGCGCGAGGCTTCACACTCGCCACCCCGGTCGCCGAGCGGCTTGGCGCCGGATTCATCCCGCTTCGCAAGCCCGGCAAACTCCCCTATGAGACCGTGCGTGAGGAGTATGAGCTCGAGTACGGGATCGACTCTCTAGAGGTCCACACCGATGCCGTCATCGAAGGCGAGAAGGTTCTCCTCGTCGACGACGTGATTGCCACCGGAGGCACGGCGTCCGCTGCGATCCGGCTTCTGCGACACCTCGGCGCCGACGTGGTCGGTTTCTCTGTCTTCATCGAGCTGGTCTTCCTGAACGGTCAACGACAATTGGACGGTGTTCCCCTGCATGCCCTCCTTCGCTACGACTGAGGACGAGACTGCGGTCCAGCTCGTCGATGTTCTCGACGCCTACCGATCGCATCATCCCGATGGTGACATCGAGCTCCTGCGTCGGGCGTATGACGTTGCCGCTCGGGCCCACCGCGGTCAATCGCGCAAAACGGGTGCTCCATACATAACCCACCCGCTGGCCGTTGCGTTGATGCTCGCTGAAACCGGTCTCGATGCCCCGACCGTGGCCGCAGCGTTCCTTCATGACACCGTTGAGGACACCGAGCTGACGCTCGAGGCGATTCGACAGGAGTTCGGTGACGAGATCGCGTCCTTGATAGATGGCGTGACCAAGCTGGACCGTGTCCGCTACACGAACCGCGAGCAGGCGCAGGCCGCAACCATCCGCAAGATGGTCGTTGCCATGGCCCAGGACGTCCGGGTCCTGCTGATCAAACTCTTCGATCGCTTGCACAACATCAGGACTGTCGGTGCACTTCGTGAGGAGAAGCAGGTGCGTGTCGCCCGGGAGACCCTCGATGTCTATGCGCCTCTGGCTCATCGGCTTGGTGTGCAGGAGATCAAGCACGAGTTTGAAGATCGCTGCTTCACCATCCTGTTTCCCGGCCCCCAGGCGGAGATCGAAGCAAAGCTGGCCTTGCTCGCACCGGAGCGCGAGGCATTCATCGAGAAGATGGTCACCGAGATCGGTGGGATCCTCTCCGACGCAAACATCGATGCAACCGTCACAGGTCGGCCCAAGCACCACTACTCGATCTACCGCAAGATGATGGAACAGAACCGGCCGTTCGAAGAGATCCATGATTTGATCGGGATACGCATCGTCGTTGATTCGACCAGAGACTGCTATGCCGCGCTCGGGCTCGTTCATAGCCACTGGGTCCCGGTGGCCGGCCGGTTCAAGGACTACATCGCCATGCCCAAGATCAATCTCTACCAGTCGCTGCACACGACTGTGATCGGGCCTGACGGGAAGCCGCTCGAGATTCAAATCCGGACCTGGGAGATGCACTGGCGCGCCGAGGCCGGTATCGCGGCACACTGGCGTTACAAAGAGGGAGAGCATGCGCCGGCAGCCTCGGTGGATGTCGAGGCCCTCATGTCGGATGAGGACCCCGAAGAGTTCCTCGCCAACCTGAAGCTCGATCTCCATCACGATGAAGTCTTCGTCCTGACCCCGGGTGGGGACGTCAAATCTTTGCCTGAGGGAGCTACGCCGGTCGACTTCGCCTATTCGGTCCACACCGAGGTCGGCCACCACTGCGTCGGCGCTCGGATCAACGGCCGCCTTGTCCCTCTGTCCACGAAGTTGCACTCGGGCGACATCGTCGAGGTCCTTACGTCCAAGTCCATGGATGCCGGGCCCAGCCGCGACTGGCTCAAGTTTGCGCGGACCGGTCGGGCAAAATCCAAGATCAAGCAGTGGTTCCTGAGGGAGCGACGCGATCAGGCGACTACCGAGGGACGGGAGCAGATAAACACGCTGTTCTCCAAGGAGGCGCCCGAGCTCACAGCGTCGGAGAGGGAGGATGTGCTGGGGCTCATCGCCAATGAGCTCGGCCACCGAGATAGCGACTCACTGGTGATTGCCGTCGGCGAGGGGAACGTCTCCATCGACTCCGTTCAAACGCGCATGGCCCGGATTCTGCGACCCGAGCCTGATGTAGACACAAGTCTCTTCAAGCCGCGCAAACGCACAACGAGGTCGGAGGCGCACGTTGTCGTAGAGGGTCAGGACGACATGTTGGTCCACCTGGCACGATGCTGTTCCCCGGTGCCCGGCGATGACATCATGGGGTATGTGACGGTCGGGCGAGGCGTTTCTGTTCATAGGTCTGACTGCACCAACGTCGCTTCGCTGGCAGAGCGGAGGGAACGGTCCGTAGATGTGAGTTGGCCCGCTGAAGACGTGGGGGCTTTTGTCGTGTGGATTCAGGTAGAGGCTCTCGACCGAACGAAGCTTCTCAGGGATGTCACCACGATGATCACCGAGACCGGAGCCAACATCACTGCATCTTCAACCGTTGTCGGCGACGATCGGGTCGCAATCCTCCGCTACGAGGTGGAGCTCTCTGATCCGACGCAATTGGGGCGCCTCCTCAGCGACATGCGGGGAATCGATGGTGTGTTCACCGCTTTCCGACTTGCCAACGACCCGGCCTCACAGTGAAGGTCGTTGCCATCCCGGCATGGGTCACGGGGACGAACGCCTACCTCGCCTATGAAGAGAAAGGCGGAGTCGCCTTTCTCGTGGACATCCCTCCCGACCCGAAGGCTGTCTCCAAAGTTGTCCTCGAGCATGACGTGACGGTTGCTGCCGTCTTGCTCACCCACGGTCATGTCGATCACAGCGGCGGGGCGGGAGAGTTCGTGGCCGATCACGGAAGTGAGGTCTACGTGCATCCTGACGACGACTTCCTCACCCTCCACCCCGAGGAGCAGCTGAAGCAGATCTTTGGAATGGCGCCTCCGGGCTCCTATGAGGTGCCCAAGAAGCTGACTTCTCTAGAGGATGGGCAGGTTCTCGATCTCGCCGGTTTCGCTGTGGAGACGCGCCACACTCCAGGGCATACCCCGGGGCATTGCTGCTTCTATGTCGCCGACGATGCGGTGCTGTTCTCTGGCGATCAGCTGTTCAAAGGCAGTGTCGGTCGCACCGACCTCCCCGGCGGGTCTTGGGACCAGCTCCTCGAGTCGATGCGCGAGCGCGTGCTGACACTCGACGATGACGTTCACGTGCTTCCCGGCCACGGCCCTCAGACCACCATCGGGACAGAACGACGCTCAAACCCATTCATACGCGGCCTGTGAAGCCCTTCCGCAGATCGGGGTTCGCGAGTCGTCACGCCTAACCTGCCTCAGTCATGAGCTTCCAGCCTCCCAAAGGCGTCGACGACATCCACCTGCCTGAATCGGGCATTTGGCGACGTGTCCTGACCGCCTGGGAAGAGTGGTCAGAGCGATTCGGGTACCCGTTGATCATCACACCCATCTTCGAGTCGACGGAATTGTTCGAACGTGGCGTGGGCGACACCACGGATGTCGTGACAAAGCAGATGTATACCTTCGAGGACAAAGGAGGCCGATCGATCACATTGCGCCCCGAGGGGACGGCCGGGGTCGTCAGGGCATTCCTCGACTCTGGAGCACAGGGGGCATGGAAGGCCGCCTATTCCGGGCCGATGTTCCGGTACGAGCGTCCTCAGAAGGGACGGAACCGGCAGTTCTACCAAGTGGGTGTGGAGTACCTCGACGTCGAAGCGCCGATGGCAGACATCGAGGTGATCGAGCTCGGCTATCGATACATCGAAGATGTGGGCGTCGAGGAACTCGAGTTGAGGATCAACAGCCTGGGCGACGCCACCTGCCGGCCCGTATACCTCGAGAACCTGCGTCAGTTCTTCAAGGACATCGAGGAGGATCTGTGCGACGACTCGGTGGCATTGATCGACCGGAACCCCCTTCGAATACTCGATTGCAAGGTTTGTGCTGACGTCGTCGGCGATGCCCCATCCATGACCGACTTCTTGTGCAACGAGTGCCAGGCCCACTACGACGCGGTCAAGCGAGGACTCGACACCGTCGGCATCCCCTTCATAGAGGACAAGAAGCTCGTCCGCGGGCTCGACTACTACACGCGCACAGCATTCGAGTACATCGGGATCGGGTTGGACGCGGCGCAGAACGCTGTGGGGGGTGGCGGCCGATATGACGGTCTCGCCGAGAGCATCGGCGGGCGTCGGGCCCCAGGCGTGGGCTTCGCACTGGGGATCGACCGCATTGTCCTGGCGCTCGGTGAGCAGCCGGGAGAGCCCGAGCTCGATATCTACGTCGTGTCTGAGACGACACCAGCAGATGCACTCCCGTTGGTTTCGGCGTTGCGGCGGGGTGGTCTTGCCGTGGACTTCGATGCATCCGGCAGGTCGGTGAAGGCCCAGTTCAAATCGGCTGCCAAGTCCGGTGCGCCCACCACCGTGATTCTCCACGGCCAGGGCCAGGACGTAAGCGTCCGCATCGAGGACGACAGACACGAGATTCCGCTCCAGGAGGTTGTGAATTGGCTGATCAGCCACAAGTGATCCGAACACACCACGCCGGCGAGCTCTCGTCGGCGTCCGTTGGCGACCGCGTCACTGTCGCCGGTTGGGTGCAGCGCCGTCGCGATCATGGCGGTGTCGCTTTCCTCGATATACGTGATGCCTCCGGCCTCGTTCAGGTCGTCGCAGACCCCGAGGAGCACGACGTGGTCGATGAGTTGCGGATGGAATACTGCGTGAGTGTCACCGGAACAGTCAGGGAACGGCCCGAAGGGACGGTCAACCCCGACCTTGAGACCGGTGAGATCGAGGTGGGGGCCGATTCGATCTCGGTGCTCTCACCCTCCGAGACGCTCCCTTTCCTGATCGACGATCGTACGGAAGTAGACGAGAAGACCAGGCTCCAGCATCGCTACCTCGATCTGCGGCGTCCGCGGATGGCTGCGAATCTCAAGGCCCGCTCCCGGGCGACCGCAGCGATCCGGAAGACTCTCGACGAGGCAGGGTTCTTGGAGATCGAGACGCCGACGCTCATCAACAGCACCCCGGAGGGAGCTCGCGACATGCTGGTCCCTTCACGTCTTCGCCCAGGCGAGTTCTACGCGCTTCCCCAATCTCCGCAGTTGTTCAAACAGCTCCTGATGATCGGCGGAGTCGAGCGATACTTCCAGATCGCCCGGTGTTACCGGGACGAAGACTTTCGGGCCGACCGCCAGCTCGAGTTCACCCAGCTCGACCTCGAAGGGTCCTTCTGGGGTAAAGAAGAGGTCCTCGAGACCATCGAGTCGGTGTTGAAAGCGGTGGTCGAAGAGGTTCGTGGCGAGACGATCACCGAAGACTTCCCCCGGATGACCTGGCTGGAGGCCATGGATCGCTACGGCACGGATAAACCCGACATTCGTTTTGAAATGGAGATCGTCGATCTCAGTGACATCGTCGCCGGTTCCGAGTTCGGGGTCTTCTCCAAAGCGATCGACGGGGGCGGGACGGTTCGCGGAATCAACGCCGGGTCACAGGAGTGGTCGCGTAGCAGGGCGGACGGGCTCACCGAGAAGGCGAAGAGCTTGGGAGCCGGCGGACTGGTCTGGATGGTCGTCGAGGAGGATGGCTCGCTGCGCTCGCCTGTCGCAAAGTTCCTCGGCGACAACGAGGTCACCGGGATCAAGGATGCTCTGGAGGCCGCACCTGGCGATGTGCTGCTGATGGCAGCGGACCGATGGAAGGTGGCTGTCACAGTGCTCGGGGCACTTCGCCTCGAGCTCGGTAGGCCCAAAGGGCACGACGACCTTGCTTTCCTGTGGGTCGTCGACTTCCCGCTCTTCGAGGAGGACGAGGATGGCAGGATCACCTTCTCTCATCACCCCTTCACGTCTCCCGCATCGATCGACGAGATGAGAGATGACCCTCACAACGCAATCTCAAAGGCCTACGACGTCGTGCTCAACGGTGTCGAGCTCGGGTCGGGCTCGGTTCGTATTCACGATCCCGAAACGCAGAATGAGGTCTTCTCGATTCTCGGAATCGATCGGGAGCTCGCCGAAAGACGCTTCGGCTGGTTCCTCGAGGCCCTCCGATACGGGACACCGCCGCACGCGGGGTTCGCCTTCGGCATCGACCGGCTCGTGATGATTCTCCAGAACGAGCCTTCGATTCGAGAAGTCATCCCGTTCCCGAAGACACAGACCGGTGTGGACCCGATGACAGGCGCTCCCACGCGGGTGGATGAGGGTCAACTGGGAGAATTGGGTCTCGAGCTCGGGGCGGCTGCCAGGGAGCGTCAGGACACTTGATGCGTCTTATTGGCTCGGGGTATCGGTGCCTTCGGACTTAGTATCGAGGCACCTTGGATAGCCAACAGATACGGGACAAGTTCACTTCGTTCTTCGAGGAACGAGACCATGTTCTGCGTCCGTCTGCGTCGCTGATCCCGGTAGACCCCACCCTCCTGCTCAACAACGCCGGGATGGTCCCGTTCAAGCCTTACTTCCTCGGCGAGGAGGAGGCTCCATGGGATCGGGCGGTTTCGATTCAGAAGTGCGTGCGAACGGTCGACATCGACATCATCGGCACCACGGCCCGCCATCTTTCCTTTTTCGAGATGATGGGCAACTTCAGCTTCGGTGACTATTTCAAAGAGAAGGCCATTCCCTACGCCTACGAATTCGTCACCGAGGATCTGGGATTGGATCCGGATCGCCTCTGGTACACGGTGTACGAAGACGACGACGAGGCGGCTCAGATCTGGATCGACGGGGTCGGCGTGCCTGCGGAGCGCGTGCAAAGAGGCGGGAAGGACAACTTCTGGCAAATGGGTGTCCCCGGGCCTTGCGGCCCAAGCTCGGAGCTGTTCTGGGACAAGGGCGAGGAGTACGGCGAGGGAGGAGGCCCAATCGGTGGCGACGAGGATCGATTCGTCGAGATTTGGAACCTCGTCTTCATGCAGAACATTCAGGACGAGCCTTACCACGTGGTCGGCGACCTTCCCGCCAAGAACATCGACACCGGGATGGGCCTCGATCGGGTAGCTGCGGTCCTCCAGGGTGTGCCCACGGTTTTCGACATCGACACCATCAAGGCAGTGCGTGATCGCGCAGCGTCATATACCGGGCTCACCTACGGCGATGCCCCAGGCTCCGACGTCTCCCTTCGCCTTCTTGCCGATCACGGAAGAACAGTCACCTTCCTCATCTCCGACGGTGTGGTCCCTTCCAACGAGGGGAGGGGATACGTGTTGCGGCGGGTACTTCGCCGTGCCGTCCGGCATGCATGGCAATACGGCGGAGAAGGCCTCATATTCCCCGGACTGGTAGATGCGACGGTGGAGTTGATGGGCGCGGCTTATCCCGAGCTCGTCACGAAGAAGGATTTCGTCCTCGACGTCGTCACCAGGGAGGAAGAGCGATTTCGGCGCACTCTGGAATCGGGGCATCAGCTCCTCGAGTCGGAGTTGGAGGGCGATGCCGGGTCCCTTCCCGGCACCACGGTCTTCAAATTGCACGATACCTATGGCTTCCCTGTCGACCTGACCCGGGAGATAGCCGAAGAACGGGGAATTTCGGTTGACCTCGAGGGTTTCGAGTCGGAGATGGCACAGCAAAGAGAGCGCGCCCGGGCGGCATGGAAAGGTGGTGACGCCGCGGCGGCCGCCGACATCTACCGGGAGATTCTCGATGCGACAGGTCCTACGAATTTCGTCGGATACACCCACGAGTCATCGAAGGGGACGATCCTCTCGATGGTCAGCGACGGTGAACTGATCGACCGGGCCGAGAAAGGCCAGACAGTCGAGCTCTTCCTCGATGTGACCCCGTTCTATGGGGAGTCCGGAGGTCAGGTCGGGGATACCGGGCTGGTCGAGACCGAGACGGGCCGGGCCGAGATCGTTGACACGCAGCACGCCCTTCAGGGCTTGCACGGGCATCGCGCCAAGGTCATTGCCGGCTACATGGCAACCGGGCAGGAAGCCACAGCCTCAATCGACTCACCAAGGCGTGAGGCGATTCGCAAGAGCCACACAGGCACTCATGTGCTCCACTGGGCCATCCGGGACGTTGTTGGCGACCATGCCGGCCAGGCAGGCTCCTTGGTCGAGCCGGGCAGGCTGCGGTTCGACTTCTCTCACCACACCCAGGTTCCCGGTCAAGAGCTCGCCGAAATCGAGTCGGAAGTGAACGAGCGACTCATCGCCAACTCCGCGGTCGAGACCACGGTGACGTCCAAGGACGAGGCGAAGGAGATGGGCGCCATCGCCTTCTTTGGCGACAAGTACGGCGAAGTCGTCCGGGTCGTCAGCATTGGCGACTTCTCCGTCGAGTTCTGCGGCGGGACCCACACCGACACTTCAGGCCAGGTCGGCCCGCTCATCCTCACGAGTGAGTCTTCGATCGGGGCCAATGTCCGCCGGGTCGAGGCGCTGACCGGCATGGCGGCGTTCGACAAGCTCGTCGAGATGCGAGCCGACCTGGACCAGGTCGCCCGGTCCCTCAAAGTGCCGGCCAGGGAGGCCCCAGCACGTGTCGAGGCGATTCTGGAGAAGTCGGCTGAACTGGAGCGCCAACTCGATGCGGTCCGCTCGAGCAGCCGAAGTCAGCTCGCTACGGAGCTGGCGAGCGCAGCGGCTCGCGTCGGCGAGTACAAGCTGGTCGTGGCGCCGGCAGAGATGGGTGGCAATGAGCTGCGCCAACTCGCCCTTTCGGTACGGGACGCCGCTGGGCCGGGCACGGTCACGATCTTGGGGTCCGACGTCGGGGGCAAAGGGGCTCTGGTGGGCGTGGTGACGCCCGATCTCGTCGAAGCCGGTGTGTCGGCCGCCGAGCTCATCTCGGACGGCGCCAAAGCTCTGGGTGGAGGCGGTTCGAGGGATCCCGAGCTGGCCCAGGCCGGTGGGCCAGATGGCAGTAACCTCGAAGCGGCGCTGGCAACGTCGAGAGAAGCGGCAGAGAGGGCGCTCTCGGGCCTGTGAGCCGGGTGCTCGGCGTCGACTACGGCCACAAGCGAGTTGGGTTGGCGGTCTCCGACCCTCTTGGCATCACCGTTCGACCACTCGATGTCATCTCCAGTCGAACCGCAGTCGAGGTGGTCGGAAACCTCGTAAAGGAACTGGAAGTCGGTAAAATTGTGGTCGGTCTCCCCACCTCCCTCGGTGGGCATGAGGGCGCCTCCGCTGAGGCGGCCAGGGCTCTCGGAAAGGAAATCCAGGAGGCCACAGGAGTCCAGGTTGTCTACCACGACGAGCGCTTCACTTCGCGGATGGCGGAGTCGAGTCTGCTCGAGAAGGGTATGAAGCGCCGGGACCGCCGCAAGAAGCTAGACAAAATCGCCGCAGCGATGATCCTCCAGGACTACCTAGATAACCAATGACCTTCGAACCTGCCCCAGATCCCAAACCCGCGGTAAGAACCGCGAAGGTTCTCGGGATAATCGCCATCGTCATTCTCTCCGGTTTCGTGCTCGTCGGGGGTGCGTCATATCTCGGCCGTCAGGTGGGCTTGGCTGTCGGCGGTGACGGCAGTGACGATGTACCGGTCGATGTCGAGCCTGGGCTCGAGGTCACCGTCGACATCCCATCCGGCTCGTCGGCGCAGGAAATCGGCGCGATTTTGGCGGCGAACGGCGTGGTCAAATCGGCGCTCGAGTTCGAGGTCGCCGTGCGGAACTCCGATGCGGCAGCAGACCTCAAGGCGGGCACATATCTCATGACCACGTTGATGGATCCGGCCGAGGCGGTCGCAATGCTGGTCATAGGGCCCGTGGCAGACGTGTATCGGGTGACAGTGATTGAGGGGCTCCGCATTGAGGAGATACTGTCGTCCTTGGCAGAGACGAGCGGGATCCCCTACCGGGATTTCGAGACGGCTCTGCTCTCTGGAGAGGTCGCATCGTCACTCCATCAGGGTGGCGATGACTTGCGCTCGTGGGAAGGGCTTCTGTTCCCGGACACCTACGAGTTCACCCGGGAAGCCACGGCGGGTGACATTCTGCAGAGACTTGCCTCGACCATGGAGCAACGAGTCGACAGCATCGACTGGACGGCCCTGGAGAGTCTTGGCTTCACCGTTTACGAAGGCCTCATAATTGCCTCACTCGTCGAGTCGGAGGTGCTCCTCGACGAAGAGCGCCCCATCGTCTCCAGCGTGCTTCACAACCGGCTCTCGCTGGGCATGAAGCTCGACATCGACGCCACGGTCCTCTACGCCCTCGAAACCCGTGATATCGCAGACTTCAATCGCGAATTCGATTCCCCGTACAACACGTACCTGGTGAACGGGTTACCCCCAACGCCGATCTCGGCGCCGGGAAGGGCATCCCTCGAAGCGGCGGCGGCTCCCGCCGAAACCGACTATCTCTTCTACGTGCTGTCCGATCTCGACGGTCATCACGCCTTCGCCGTCACGATCGAGGAGCACAACGCCAACGTGGCGCAGGCGCGCGAAGACGGCGTTCTGCCGTAGGGCAACACGCTCTGTGCAACACTCCTTGTGATGGAGTACAGGTTCGTGCTGGCGGGTGATCCGGTTGCCCACAGCCTGTCGCCTCGGATGCATGAGGCTGCACTCGACTCTGCAGGTTTGACCGGCGAGTACGAAGCGATACGTTGCGACCAGAACGGCTTTGCCGCGCTCGTCGGAGAGGTGCGTTCAGGCTCGATTCAGGGGATGAACGTGACGATGCCCCACAAGGGGCTCGCACACGACTCATGCGATCGCCTGACGGAACAGGCAGCGCACTCCGCCTCCGTCAACACGATGAAGTCCGAAGGCAGTGTCCTGGTTGGCCACTCAACGGACGTTGTCGCTTTCGAGAAGATCCTCTCCGAGCTGGACCTCGACCGACCGGTGGTCCTTCTCGGATCGGGTGGATCGGCGCGCGCGGCCCTGACCGCCCTGGCGGCACTCGATGGTCCACCGACTCTGGTCTGGGCACGCAGTCGTGATCGCGTCCGCGAGCTCCAGGATCGTTTCGGGGATGACGTGAGGCCACTCACCTCCGCGCCCCATGGGGCCATTGTGATCAACTGCACCCCTCTTGGGATGCACGGCGAGAGCCTTCCCGATGGGATTGCCGAATCCCCGGCGGCGCTGATCGACCTGCCTTATGGCCCGGAGGAGACGCCGGCGGTGTCCGCAGGCAAAGCTGCCGGGATTGCAGTGGTCGACGGTCTTCAATTCCTGGCGATGCAGGCGGCGGCCTCCTTCACCTGGTGGACCGGGGTGGATGTGGAGATCGATACGATGGTTCGCGCCGCTAGAAATGCCTAAAGGATGAAGTGCAGAAGCCGAAATTCTGGGTACGGCTCTTTCATCAAGGAGTAGAGCGAACAATGACTCTTTCAGGAAATCTAGGTTTTGTGCCTCTCGACGAGGTGCTGCGGCTCCTGACCCGAGCCGGCAACACGGGCGTCGTTCAAATCACCAACGGTGCCGTCGACGGGCGTGTCTTTGTCACAGGCCAGGGCATAGGCCTCGCCACGACGTTCGAGGACGACTACCTCCAACGACACCTCGTCAACTCCGGCTATCTCCGCCCCGATGCCGGAGAGCGTTTCGACTTCAGCGACGATTTGATCGACGTGATCCGGGAGATGACGGTCGAAAGCGTCTATCGCATGCAGCTGGAGCCAGGAGACTTCCAGGTCGCAAAAGACGTGACCAGCCCCTATGCAGCCCCCACACCTTTCGAGCTGGAGCACATCCTCGAAGACGCACGCAGGCGCGCCGAGCAGTGGGACAAGGTGAAGACGAGGATCCCCGATCTCGACGTCCAGATGAAGATCAACCGAGACCTGCAGCGAGAGTCTGTCGAGATCGACCGTGAGTCCTGGCGAGTCATCAGTGAGATTGGCTCAGGTGCTTCTGTCAGTGAGCTTTCGAGGCGCCTCGGAACGACCGACTACGCGGTCGCCAGCGTGGCTGCCTCGCTGCTTGTAGAAGATCTCCTGACTTCCAAGGGTGGATTCGTTCCGCCCGTCGACAGCGAGCCGAGCCAAGAGCCGCATGACTTTGAGGACGCAGCGGCCGAACACGTTGAGCCGGTCTCGGAGC
>QQVI01000152.1 GCA_003388545.1 Actinomycetota bacterium | reverse complement strand
TTGCGGATGGCCGAGGCCGGACGCTTGATCGCGGAGGCTCTCGCGGAATTGGATGACTCCGTCGATTGGATGGCGCGTGCCGAGGCGTATGCCACCGAGCTCGAGGAGGTCGACGTCGAGATCCAGCAGATACTCGCCGGCATCCCAGAAGAGAGCAGGGTCCTCGTGACCAATCACGACTCTCTCGGGTATTTCGCAGCGCGATACGGCTTTGACGTCGTTGGCACGGTTCTCCCTGGCGGCTCCACCCTGGGAGACCCGAGCTCCGATCAGCTTGCGAAGCTAGTGCAACTCATGAGAGAGCTCGACGTCAGAGTCATCTTCGCCGAGACGACCGAGCCATCGTCATTAGCAGAAGCGGTCTCACAGGAAGTTGGCGATAGCGTGCAGGTGGTCGAGTTGTATTCCGGCTCTCTAGGTGAACCAGGAAGCGGCGCTGAGACGTTGACGGAGATGCTTCTTGTCAACGCGCGGCTCATCGCCGAATCCATGCAGTAGGTTTTCGACCTGTGGACTGGCTGCTCGACCCTTTTGCCCTCGGCTTCCAACAGCGGGCGCTGGTAGGCGGTGCTTTGGCCGCCGTCGCCTTGTCTGTGGTCGGCACGTGGGTCGTGATCCGGGGGATGAGCTTTCTCGGTGATGCACTTGTCCACGGTGTGATCCCGGGAATAGCGCTGGCGATCCTGTTCGACTTCAACCCGATAGTCGGTGCTGCGCTCGCCGCTGTGGCCATGATGGCCGGGATCAACCTGGTCCACAGGCAGACCGAGTTCCCCGAAGACACAGGGATTGGCCTCCTCTTCGTTGGGATGCTCGGGCTCGGCGTCATCTTGATCTCGAGGACCCCGTCGTATTTCGGTGATCTGACTTCGATCCTCTTCGGCGATGTCCTCGGCGTGTCCCAGTCCGACCTCGTGTGGCTGGCGATCGTGGCAGCAATCGCCCTGGCCGCAACCGCAGTTCTATATCGGCCGTTCCTGGTGTTGTCGTTCAACGAGCAAAAGGCAAAGCTCTTCGGCATGAAGCCGCGTCTGGCTCACGCTGCGATGCTCGGCCTGATCGCACTGGTGATCATTGGGTCGTTTCAAACGGTCGGCACCATGCTCGTCTTCGGTCTTCTCATCGGGCCGCCGGCGACGGCCGCGCTGATCGTGCGAAAGGTTCCGTCGATCATGGCTCTTGCCACAGGAATAGGGCTGGTCTCGGTGTGGGCCGGTCTGGTCATCAGCTACCACGCGAACACATCAGGATCAGCGACCATGGCGGTGATGCCGATAGCTCTCTTCTTCCTCGTCATGGCTGGTCGTTCAGCCCTGAGGTCGCGCCGCAACGCAACCGCACCTGCCTAGCTCGTCTCTCTGAGCCATGGAGGACGGGGCGCGTCGATCCGGGGCAGGGAGGAAGGCACCGGGCCGAACCTTGCTTCGTTGTGCTCCTGCCAGTCACTCCATGCCTCGGTGATCTCGTCCTGGGTTCGTGCAACGAAGTTCCACCACATCTTCACCGGCTCTCCCAATGGTGCTCCGCCGAGTATGAGGACTCGGGCTCGCTGCGACTTCGATTCGAGGTGCAATTCGTCGAACCCGGTTGGCACATACGCAAGGGCTCCTGGCTCGACTATCGCATCGTCGACCTTCACCGGGACGTCGATCGGGACGATGGCGTACTCGAATTCGGGCGCCGCCGGAAGCAACCCCTGCCTTTCCAGGATGACGTCCATTCCAACGGTCGGATGGTCGATCGTGGCCGGTGATCGTTCCTCGGCGAAGGAGCCAACCAATATGTGGCCGCGTCCTCCCTCAAACGTGACCTCGGGAAGCTCGTCGAGATGCTCGAACCGGGAGCTGCCGTGTCGTGTGGCTTCGGGTTGTGCCAGCCACATCTGTGCCCCCATCACACCGTTCGTCTCATGGGCGGGGGCAGTTTCGACTCCCAACTCGGCATGGGCGAGACCGTGCCCAGCCGTCATCAGATTCAACTGACCGGGCGAGATCAGCTGCTCGGAGCCCAGCGAGTCCGAGTGCAATGCTGACCCGGCGAAGAGCCAGGTGACGGTGGCCAACCCAATGTGAGGGTGTGGGCCAATCTCCATTGGTGGTGGCGATTCGATGTCGTCCGGGCTCATCAGGTCTACGAAGCACCATGGCCCGATAGTTCTCTTCTTCTTCGTTGGTAGGACGCGCAGAACGCTCAGATCGCCAACCTGGGCTGTGCGTCCCTCCTTCACCTCGATGGTGGAAATTCCGAAGTCACTCGTCGGATTGGCGTGCTCTTCGACGGGTCCGCTCATCTCTCATCTTTCGCTCAGGAGTGTCGACTGGATTCTATGTGCGGGCCGTCAGCGGGACAGGACGAGTCGCTTGTCGGCGCTTCGCGCCCGGGCCACGGCGTGTTCGAGGGTCCAAAACACAATTGCAAGTGACAAATGCCCCTGCGAGTCAGGACGATCGGCGCTGTCGAGAAGAGTTTGTCGGCCATAGATTCCTGACAAAAAGGGAGATCCTGGATGGAAGTCAGACAGCTGATGACGGGCGACGTCGCCACGATCAGCCCGGATGCCTCGCTCAAGGAGGCGGCTCGGGTGATGATCGAGCGCAGAGTGAGCGGCCTCCCTGTGATCGATGGGGACAACAGGCTCGTGGGGATCGTCACCGAGGGCGATGTGTTGCATCAGGAATCCCTCCGCCAGCCGGCGACCACTCTTCGCTCGTTGTTCACGAGCCAAGAGGGCCCGGCGGTAACCGTTGCCGAGGCCATGACTGACAAGGTGAAGTCAGTCTCCCCTGAGGCCGATCACACCGAGGCTGCCCGGATCATGGAGTCTGCGCATGTGAAGCGTCTTCCAGTCGTCGACGGTGATGATCGGCTCCTGGGCATATTGAGCAGGGCCGACGTCCTGCGCGTGTTCGCCCGTAGTGACGAGGAGATCGCGGCAGAGATTCGCAGCGGGGTGATAGAACGAGTGCTTTGGCTCAATTCGAGTGCACTGGCGGTCGAAGTCGCTGACGGCAAAGTCTCATTGAGTGGAACGGTCCCTACCAAGTCGGATTCCAGGATTCTCGAGGAGATGGCACGGCGCATCGACGGGGTTGTGGAGGTTGATTCGGGCGATATCTCCTACGAGGTCGACGACACGAAGCGGGTAGAGGGGCCCCTCTTCGGCTCCGCCCCACGTGGAAACCTTTAAACGACCGTCACCACTCCTCAGGGTCCTTCTTGTCCGTCTCGACCCTGGCAACGTACGCCGCAGCCTCGCTTCGGTTGCTCATGTTCATCTTCGTGAGTACCGATGACACATAGTTCTTGACGGTCTTCTCCGCCAGGAACATCTCCTCCGCAATCTGTTTGTTCGTGAGGCCTTGGGCAAGATGGTGGACGAGAGTTCGTTCCTGGTCTGTCAACTTCGCGAGCAGGGGATCTTCGCTCTTGCCAGTGCGCAGGCGCTCGAACAGCCGCTCCACCATCGACTCGTCGAGCAGCGACTCACCGGCGGCAACTCTCTGGATGCTTTCGACGAGCTCGGTCCCCTTGACCTTCTTGAGCACATACCCCGATGCGCCGGCCATGATCGATGCCATGAGCGCCTCCTCGTCGGCATACGACGTGAGCATGAGAACCTTCACATCGGGGAAGCGGGAGCGAATGTCGCGACAGGTCTCGATCCCACCTTGTTCAGGCATCCGCACATCCATGACGACTACATCGGGCTCGTCGAGCCCGGTGCGCCGAAAGGCCTCTTCACCGGAGCTCGCCTCGCCGACGACCTCGATCTCAGCCTGAGCAGACAGCAGCGCCTTGAGGCCCTGTCTGACCACCTCGTGGTCGTCAACGATGAGAACCTTCGTTGCCATGTTGAAACAGTAACTGCAGCCGTTCAGTTCCAGCGAACTGCCGGCCGGGAGAGGCGGCACTAGCCTCCGGCGCGATGTCACGGCAGATCCCCGTCGAGCGCCTCGAAGCACTCACCAGTGCGGTCACGACTCTGCTGAGCGCCACCGAGCTGGAGACGATGCTGAGGCGAATGGTCGAGACGGCGTGCGAAGCCACGGGTGCCAGATATGCGGCGTTGGGTGTCATCGGCTAGCACAAGACCCGGGTCGAGTTCGTTCACACCGGGATCGACCAGAAGACCGTCGAGATGATCGGTCACCTTCCAGAAGGCAGGGGAGTGCTGGGCACACTCATCCGGGACGGGAACACGATCAGGCTGGAACGCATCTCCGATCATCCAGACTCGGTGGGGTTCCCCGACAATCATCCTCCTATGGACTCGTTCCTCGGCGTCCCGGTGGGGACACCCGGCAACGTCTTCGGCAATCTCTATCTCACCGAGAAGGAGGGAGGATTCGACCGGGATGACGAGTTGATCGTGGAGGCGCTGGCGGCCATGGCTGCGTCTGCGGTGGAAACAACGAGGTTGAGGGCTCGTCTCGAGCAGATGGCCGTGATCGAAGATCGTCAGAGGATCGGGCGTGATCTTCACGATTCGATCATTCAGGACCTATTCGGGACCGGGTTGCAGCTTCAAAGCCTGGCGGCATCGACTACGGACGAAGGCGCTCGGTCCGGTCTCGACGGGGCTGTCGAGAGGATCGACGAGACCATCGAGTCGCTGCGTGCGATTGTCGCCGATTTGAACAAGCCACAACGAGTGGGCGTATTTGCCGAGATACTTCGCTCGAGACTCTCCCAACTGGCCTCCCCCTACGAAGTCTCCTTGACTGTCTCGGTCACACCGAGCGACCTCAGCCTCGAGCCGGAAGTCGCTCGCTTGGTGCTGCCCCTCGTGTCGGAGGCGGCTTCTAACGCACTACGTCACTCGGGATCGAGTGTCGTCGATGTGCACGTCGAGCTCGCCGGAGAGCGGCTGACCGTGTCCGTAGTCGACCAGGGCTCGGGTTTCGACGTCTCGAGCGTCAAGAAGGGAATGGGCCTCGACAATCTCCGTCATCGGGCCTCGCTGCTTGGTGGCGACGTGGAAGTTCGATCTGTGCCTGGAGTCGGGACGGTCGTGGAGGTTGGTTTCCCCTATTCGGTGTAGGTGAGGTCGGCAGCGCTCTGCAGCGACTCGGCCACGCGATCGAGCCACTTCTCGATTGTCATCCTCGCCACTCTCTCCAGCAGAAGACGATCGAGGGCGTCACCAACCCACCCCAAAGGGGGGTCGTAGGATGCTCGAATCGACAACGAGACCTGATCAGCGCCTGTCCTGGTTGCTTCCAGCTCGCCGTCGAGCCTGGGAAATAGCGAGCGTGCTCCCGTTGCCCTCCAGCTCACCGGTATCGCAAGGCCGGAGCGGGAGATCCGTGGTTGGCCGAAGGTGATTGCTACCTCCTTTGCCAACTGTGTCTCGGGACCCACCTTGCTCCTCAGCTCTTCTCCTTCGCGATACACGACCTCACCCATGCCCTCGATCGCTTCGAGACGGTCGATCAGGGCCTGCTCCACGACATCGATTGGCAGAGCGAGGCCTACCTCGTGCTGCACTAGCACGTCAGGTGCTCGCGATAGCCCAGAGCAGGTCTTTGATGGAGACCATGCCGATCAGTCGGCCGTTCTGTGTCACCGGGAGATGCCGATAGCCGGTGGCGTTCATCCAGTCGACGGCATCGGCGACATCGGTGTTGAGATCGATCGTGTCGACCATCACCGTCATGAAGTCCTTGGCGGCGACTGCGCGGCTCTGGCCCTCTGCCACAGCCCTGACAATGTCCCGGTCGGTGACGATCCCGAGGAAATCACCATGAGGGTCGAGGATTGCCACCGAGCCCACTCCCTCGGACTCCATGAGGCTTGCAAGGTCTTCCATGGTTGTCTCCGGGCCGGAGGCAACCAGCTCTCCGGATACGACTTCTTCGAGGTTCATTTTGTTCTCCATTTCTAGAGGCGTCCTGGTCTGGTCGGGATCGAAAGCCAGCTGCCGCTGCTTCTGCCCGAGATATCTGATAGCTCGACCACGACGAAGGTGGCCGGCTGGGGGAGAGGGTTGCGGGCCCCGCGAGTGAGGGGAGAGCCGATCTCCTGGGAGTACTTGGAGAGCAAGGCCGACACTATTTGCTCCCTGAGAGTCTGATCGTCGACCTCAGCTGCCTCGCCGGCGGCGATCACGCTCTCCCAGCCTTCGTCGGCAAGGACCTTGGTGACCTCGATGGAGACTTTCGGGTTGGCTCGGATCGCATCGAGGCGGCGACCCGCCCCAGTGCGGAAGCAGAGTTGCCTGTCGATCAACACGTACGAAATCGGGGAGACGTACGGAACGCCGTCATCGACTACGGCGATGTGCCCGACTTTGCCACTGGCTAGCAAGTCGAGTGTCCTTTCCTGGCTCAGTGCCTCCATATGCCAACGCTACGCGGCTGCAACGACGGTTTCATAGGGACCTTCGGTCCCGGCCCCTCGGGACCTTCAGCACTATCGAGTCGGGCAGGTCGCTGGCTCAATGGGATTGCGAGTGGCCAGGAGCCCCTCGCAAGCAGAGTACGTCCGGTATGACCCACTCTGCCCCGGCTTTGCCGGGAATAGAAAGAGGCCCGGTTCTGAGTCGCCGGGCCTCTTTCGCGTCTTTTTGAGCGTGTGCTGTTATCGGCCGCGTTCGCGAGCCACGTTCACCGTCAGGTTGCGACCATCGTGGTCTTTCCCGTTGAGTGCCTCGATGGCTGCGTTCGCCTCTTCGGCTGTGGACATCTCCACGAAGCCAAAACCGCGCGACCGGCCGGTCTCACGATCGGTGATGACCTGGGCCTTGGTGACCTGTCCGTATTGGCCGAATAGGCTCTCGAGGTCGCTGTTGGTGGTCGCGTAGGAAAGGTTCCCTACGAAGAGATTGTTTGACATTGGTGTTTCGCTCTCCTTCCAAAAGCGTCGGATCGTCGAGGCTTCAGACGCCTGGTCGGATCGCTGCCACTATATCGAATCGGCGAAGAAGAGAGACCTCGAAGGGCGATTGGGCCAACCCAGGTGTCCTGATCATCGAATCATGAGAGACAGAAACGTGCAGCGACTCTCCCGCTTTCATACGCTCCTGTACCGGCTGAGTCGTGGCATGCTCGGCCGGCGGCTAGTCGACAACGACATGCTCCTGCTCACCACGATCGGGGCGAAGACAGCACGTCGTCATACCATCCCCTTGCTCTATCTGAGAGATGGCGCCGCCCTCGTTGTCGTCGCCTCGTACGGCGGCCGAGATCATCATCCGGACTGGTATCACAACCTGGCTGCTCATCCGAGGGCAACCGTTCAGCTACGAGGCCATCGGCATGAGGTCCAGGCACGCACCGCGACGGCGGAGGAGCGAAGACGGCTCTGGCCGCGGGTAGTGCAGGCATATCACGGGTATGCGAGCTATCAGGAGCGCACCCGACGACGGATTCCTCTGGTGCTTCTCGAGCCGTTCGAGGTGGATGTAGGCGAATAGGCTGTCGGTATGGGCGATCCCGCTTGTCACTTGTCGGCGACGTGCATCGAGTGTGGCCGATTCATAGACGGCGACCTCGAAGGCGATGAGTGCCCCCACTGCGGCGCTCAGCTGAACCGCTCGTCGAATCTCGGGGTTGGTCGTCCTCTTGCGTCTCCCTTGAGCCGTCACCTGCGCTTCGATACGATTCCGCTGTGACTGCCGTGGAGGTTCGAGGGCTCGTCAAGACCTACGGGTCGCTTCGCGCCGTTGACGGAATCGACTTGACCATCGAGAAAGGTGAGGTCTTCTCCCTGCTCGGGCCAAACGGCGCGGGTAAGACGACCACGGTTGAGATTCTCGAGGGCCACCGTGAGAGCGACGATGGCTCAGTGCAGGTCCTCGGATTCGATCCCGCTGCCGGCGGCCGGGAGTTTCGGGAGAGAATCGGGATCGTCCTCCAGGAGTCGGCCGTCGAGCCGGAACTCACGGTGACAGAGGTGTTGGACGTCTACGGCGACGTGTTCCCCCGTCGACGACCGACCGGAGAGCTGATCGAGCTCGTCGGCTTGGAGGAAAAATCCTCGGCGCGGGTCAAGACTCTTTCGGGAGGTCAGCAGCGTCGACTCGAACTCGCTTTGGGGCTCGTGGGAGACCCTGATCTCGTCTTCTTGGATGAGCCGACAACCGGATTCGACCCGTCGGCGCGCCGGCAGGCTTGGTCGATCGTCGAGAACCTAGCGGGCTTGGGCAAAACGATTCTTCTCACGACCCACTACATGGACGAGGCCCAGTTTCTCGCCGATCGGATCGCCGTCATCGCCGCTGGCTCGATAGTCGCCGAAGGAACGCCGGACACATTGGGTGGCAGGGAGCAGGCGGAGGCGACAATTCGCTTCGCGATCCCCGCCGGGAAATCGATCTCGGATCTTCCCATCCGGCCTGTGTCCACGGCCAACGGCATGGTGACCATCTCACATCCGGAGCCAACCCGAGCACTGCACCAGCTCACTTCCTGGGCGCTGGACAACGGCGTGGAGCTGGGGGCCCTCTCGGTGCAGCGTCCCACCCTCGAGGACGTGTACCTGCAATTGGTAGGGGATGAGAATGGCGGCTGAGAGACCCTCGGATCTGGCACTCATCTGGCAGCAGACCCGTTACCAGAACAAGATCTTCTGGAGAACGCCGATTGCGGCGTTCTTCACTCTCGTGTTCCCCCTCATGTTCTTGATCCTCTTCACGGCCATCTTCGGGAACGAGGAGATCTCAGGGCTAGGTGTTACGACAGCCCAATTCTTCGCGCCGGGGCTCGCCGTCTTCGCCGCGGCTTCTGCCACCTACACCAACCTCGCCATAGGCACCGCCATATCGAGAGACAACGGAATCCTCAAGCGGGTGAGGGGCACGCCACTACCCCCCTGGATCTATATCACGGGGCGTGTTGTCTCTGCGGTGTACATCGGAGCGTTGGCCGTGGTCATCATGATGGGTGTGGGCGTGGCGTTCTACGGGGTGAACGTCTATTGGCGAACCATCCCGGCCGTGATCGTGACGTTCTTGGTCGGCGTCGCATGCTTTGCTGCCCTCGGCATGCTCGTCGCCGCTATTGCCCCGAATGGAGATGCGACACCGGCGATAACCAACGCCACTCTCCTCCCGGTGGCGTTCATCTCCGACATCTTCATCGTCACCGACGACCCCCCGGCGTGGATGGAGGCGCTTGGCAACTTCTTCCCGCTGAAGCATTTTGGCGACGCCTTCCGCGCCGCATTCGACCCGACACTGACTGGCGCCCAGTTCCACTGGGACAACCTTGGCTATATGGCGTTGTGGGGTGTAGTCGCCGTCGTGCTTGCGGCAAGGTTCTTCAAGTGGGAGCCCTCGAAGGGCGGCGGGAGGCGTCAGAAGAAAAGGGAGAAGGCAGGCGCCTGAGCCTCAGCTGCCCTGGTGAGCCCTTTCGGCCGCGGTAGAGGCGTCGCTCACCAGCTCCTCCAACACGTCCAAGTCGACATCGTCGAGCTTGTTGATGTACAGGCAGCCTTTGCCTGTCTTGTACTTGCCAAGCTTCTCGAGCAACCCGCGGCGATCGTCGGATGGGGCCATGAGATAGAGCGTCAGGCTCGACTTCCTTGGGGAGAAGCCGACTTTGAACCAGTCGCCCTCTCGGCCGCTCTCATAGACATAGTGGACGTCACCGAAGCCGACGATGCTCGGCCCCCACATCCTTGGCTCCTCGCCTGTCGCCCTTTCCATCAATCCAACGAGGGTTTGCGCATCTTGGCGGCGGCGATCGTTCTCGACCGAATCGAGGAACTCATCAACACTTGCGTCGGTCTTGCGCGTCTTGTTCTCTGCCATGGGCTATCTCACCGTCAGCGTCGAAGGATGCCGTCGAGCAGGTCGTTGACTGTGCGTTCGTCGATGCCTCCCTCGGGCAGGCTCCCTGCCGGGGTGAGTCTGTCGATCAGCTTTGGCAGGGCGTTGGCGAGTCGGGCGCCAGCTTCGTCTTCGTCGATTCGGAGCCTCCTCGCAATCCCGGCGACGGCGTCACCGCCGATTGCGTCGGTCACTTGCTCTTTGCTGACAGGTGCGTTCGCGCCATGGCCGACCCACGTGCTGAGCTGCTCGGAGATGCCGCTTTGCTGGAGTTTGCTGATCAATGCATCGACACCGCCGAATTGGTCGAGGATCGCTTTGACCAACTCGGGCATTCCTCCCCCGCTCTTGCGGCCTAACAGTCGGTCGAGGATTCCCATGCCTTCGTGTCCTTTTCTCCCTTTCGGGGTCGAAGATACACGGTCGGGCACAAACTTGCTTCGATGTCTCGGAGATGCCGCGACGACCGCCGGAGCTTGAGTATCGTGCATTACATGCGGCTGATAATCGGCATCCTGGTCACCGCCCTGTCGATATGGGTTGCCGTCGCGATCGTCCCGGGTCTCGAATTCGACGGCCCATGGTGGGCCCTGGTTCTCATCGCATTGATCCTCTCGATCATCAACGCGGTCGTGAAGCCGATCGTCAAGTTGCTGAGTCTCCCGGTTGTCATCCTCACCCTGGGGCTGTTCCTGCTCGTCATCAACGCTCTCATGCTCTCTCTGACCATTTGGCTCGCCGCCCCGGAGCGCCTCGACCTGGGTCTGACGTCGGAAGGCTTTTTCTGGTCGACCTTCCTCGGTGCGATCGTCATCAGCATCGTGCAGGCGATAGTCAACATCTTCGTCGAAGACGACTGAGGGCGTGCTGGTACTTCCGACCTATGGAAATGACCTGGTAGATGCGCCAGGCTGCCTTTCGGGCGGAAACACTCAGGGGAGGTAAACCGACGATGTTGGATCGAATTCGTCGCGATCGTCAGGACTCGTGCAAACACAAGTCGACCGTGACAACGCGCAATCACGGCCTCGAGCGCCAGGTCTGCGAAGCGTGCGGACGGGTGAGCATGAAGCTGGTCGATCGCAGGGCAGCTACGGAAGAGCTGATCGGCACCGTGCACCAGGATCGCTGAGGCTCAACCCGCCGCGGTCGGAATCGTCTCGCCCAAGACACCGAGAGGGATATTTCCCTGGCCGATGACCGCTCTGTGGAATCGGGCCATTGAATCGAGGTCGGTTACAACGGCGCCGGCGAGGTCTCGCAGTCTGAGGATCTCGTTCATACCAACGAGGTAGGCGGTTGCTTGAGCGGGATAGAGCACATACCGGTCGACTTCGTGGTTGAAGTGATCGCCTTCCATGATCTCCGTCATTTGCTCCAAGGCCTCAGACCGGCTCCACCCCAGGTGGTGTATTCCGGTATCGACGACAAGGCGCGCCGCCCGCAGCAGCTCGAAGTCGAGCCTGCCGAACGATCCTGCCGGGTTTCCTTCGTAGACGCCTATCTCCTCGGCCAGACGCTCCGCATACAAGGCCCAGCCCTCGACATGGCCGGTGCTAGTCAGGTACCGGCGAGGAGAGGGGATGTCCAATTCCTGGGCAAGTGATATCTGAAAGTGATGACCCGGGATAGCTTCGTGATAGGCGAGCGATGCCATGGTGTGGCCCCTGACAGCCCCTCTGCCGGTGGCGGCGTAGAACACTCCGGGCCGGCTTCCATCTACAGCGGGGCCGACGTAGAAGGCTGTTGGCCCATCGTCGACTCTCACCTCGAGGGGGATGTCCGGGATCAAGTCGAAGTATGGGGAGAATCGCTCTTCGGCATCCTCGATCAACTCTTCGTAGGTCGACACGATCGCGTCGCCGTCGACCAGCCCTCCAAGGTCGGCGAAGGCCGCCCTGATCGCATTGATCTCAGTTGCGGGGAGACCTGCAGCCGTCGCCAGGGCCCGCATCTCGGCCTTGATCCGCTCGGCCTCTGTTTGTCCCATCTGGTGTATCTCGACGGCGGTTAGTTCGGTGGACGTGTGCAGCGCCAGAAGGTGTGCGTAGTACCCGTCGCCGTCGGGTAGCCGGGAGAGGCTCACTGAATCGTCGGTTGAGTCGAGGAGGCCTTCGAGATGTTCGATCAGATTTCTCCAGGACGGGATGAAGTGGGCCTCGATGGCCTCGCCGGCGCGTTCGACGTGGTCGTCCAGGTCGTCCGGGCTCAAACCCGACTGGGATAGGCGGGCCTCGAAAGACCGAAGCAATTCCGTCGAAGCGGCGTCACCGGCTGCGATGTCTCCCCTCAGCTGTTGAATCGTGATCTCGACGACATAACGAGGCGGGAGCACCCCGGCTATCTCCGAGTCCTCCATCCAGGAGACGACCTGGTTGACTTGTTCGGGCAGAGCCTCCAAGCGTTTCAGGAAGTCATCTGCGTCTGACGAGCTGTTCAACGGGTGGATCAGGGTCAGGAGCAGGATCACTCCCTGGTTGTAGCTGTTGAGCAGGAAATGCACCGGCCAGTCATGGAGCCGATACCGATGTGCGTCGACCATCTGCTCGAGGTGCCATTGGTAGGAGAGATACGTCAGTTGTTGGTCGTCGCTCAACTCGGCGAAGGAGTACGCCTCGAGGCCGGCAAGGGTCCGTGCAATGACTCCTGCGGTTTCGTCGAGGTACGCGGGGCTCAGGTCGTCGAGCCGCGCCGGCCGAGTCCCGTAGGCCTTGTCGAGCCCGAGCTCGGTTACGAGCTCGGGCTGTCTCTCAACGATCGTCCGAAATGACTCTTCGACGAAGGAGTCGAAGTCCTCTTCTGCAATGGTCGGCGGCGCCGTCGTGATTTCCGGACTCGAGGTGGATGAAGTTGGCGCAGTGCAAGCCGCCACCACGGAGATGGTCGCCAGCGTCGTTATGAGGCGCTTCGATGCAGTCACTCACATGGACATACCACGCCCTCAACTCACATGTCGGATCTCGTGCCCTCCGACAATCGGGGTGATCGCTGCGGTACCGTCAGGTCATGGAGCAGGATCGGGAGCATCGCAGGGCGGCGCGCGTCCTGTTTGCATCTCTGGTGATCGTCTTCGGACTGCAGTCGATGCGGTTCCTCTTCGCCTCGCTGGCCTGGTACTTGCGCGACACCGTCGGTATCGGTGTACTCGATTTGATACCGATCGCCCTCGCCCCCTTTCTGTTGGCGGCAGTGCTCCCTATCGCCGCCAGATGGGTTGGATTCCGGAATGCGTTGACAATCGGCGTGTTTCTTCTCATCGCCGCGCGTCTGTTGAACCAGATCGCCTCGGACCCGGGCCTGGAGCTCTGGTTTGCGGCTGGCGCGACGTTGGCCTTCGTGGGGCTACTCCCGTTCCTGCTCACACTCGGTCGGTCGGCCATCGTCGCCGGCGTCCTCATCGGAATTGCGATCGATTCGGGCATCAAAGGCCTAGGCATGAGTCTCGATCTGGCCTATCAGCCGGGCTGGCGCCCGGTGGTTGCCGTCGCCGCGCTTGGGGCTGCGCTTGCCTGGGCCTTCAGCGCGCTGGGAGGTGTGCGGGTGCAGGGCGTTGGCTGGCGGTCCGGGCTTCCGCTGCTGGGGCTGGCCCCTTTCCTGTTCATCCAGATGCTTCTTCTTCAGAATCAGGGATGGACTTCAGCTGTCACGGGCGTCTCAGGTCCGACGGCGCAACTTCGCATCGCCATCCTCAACGTCGTTGCCATCTACCTGGCCCATCGTCTTGCCGGCAACCGGGTTGTCTTCATCGTGTCTCTCGCGTTGCTGGTCGTGACCGTCATCGCTGCCGAAGGCAGCGCCGGGCTATACAACGTGCTTTCGGTTCTCGCCATCCCCGCAGCCGCTCTGGTCTGGGCCGGCATCGTGCCAGAGCCGGGTACGGACCGGTTGGGCATTGCTTCGACCTACTTGATTGCCTCGGCGACCGTGTTCCTCATCTTCGGCCTCGCCTACTACGTGCCGCTCGACATGAGTCTCGGTTTCGAAGGTGCTGCGGTTCGAATCGCGGCCGGGATCGGCGTGGGCATTCTCGGTCTGGCGGCTCTACCCAACATCCCGTCGTTTCCGGCGATCGGTAGGGCCGATTGGCTGCTTGCGGGCGTGGTAGCTGTTCTGCCGATAGTCGCGTTCATCTCTGCTGCGGCGGTGGAGACAACGGAAAAAGCCGAGCTGGATGAGCCGATCCGATTCGTGTCTTACAACATCCATTCCGCCTTCAATCCCAGCGGCACACTCGACCTCGACGCCATTGCACAGGTCATCGAAGATACGAGGGCCGACGTAGTCGGTCTCCAGGAGCTGCCACGCGGACGCCTGTTGAGCGGAAACACCGACATGCTGACCCTTCTTCAGCTCGAGTTGGGGTTCGAGCATGTCGCCTATTTCGGGACCACCGACCCGGTCTGGGGGAACGCGGTCCTGAGTCGCTATCCGATCGTCGCGGTCGAGACGGACTACCTGCCGAAAGTGGGCACTCCGATGCAACGTGGTTCTCTCGGAGCAACCATCAGGGCCGGTGACAGGGAGATTCTCGTGATCAGCACCCACCTTCAACATGTGAACGACTCGGATCTCCATGACGCCGACCCTGAGGCCGACCTGTTGCCTGTCCACCAGGAGCAGATAGCGGAGATCCTCGAGGCTTGGAGTGGCCGGCAGCCTGCGGTCCTCTTGGGGGACTTCAACGCAAGACCTGATTGGGCTCAGATAGGAATACTCCTCGACGCGGGGTGGCTCGACGTTTGGGACGAGGCGGGTGTTGGGGATGGGTTCACATCGAACTCGGTCGACCCTCGATATCGCATCGATTACATCTTCCACACCGGGGACATGGCTGCCACCGATGCGGGGGTGATCCAGTCTCTGGCCTCCGACCACCTCGCGGTCGTCGCCGATCTCGTGTTCGAGGGCTGATCAGGCGAGTCGGCGGTATTTGCCGCGAAAGTGGACGAGGGGACTTGTGATATCTGCCACCTGCAGCTCGTCGATTGAGCCGGTCAGGACGCCTGACCATCCCGTCTCGTCCATGGACACAACTGTGCACAGTGCGCGATCTGGCATCGACTCGAGCAACGGCCCCCAGGCAGAGGGCTCCCATTCGACGGTGGAGAAGAGCCCGCCTGGACTCGGCCTGAGACCGGCGAAGACTTCGGCTACGCCTTCGTGTCCCTCCCTGGCAATGTGAACCACGAACTTGCCGGTTTCCTGCACAGCGTCGAACAGGTCTGAGTTCGGCCCGACCACCGCATAGACAAGAGGTGGATCCCCCTCGACCACAAAGAGGGACGACACGGTCAGGCCGGTCTTTCGGTCCTCGCCTGAGGTGATGATCGTGACCGGGGCTGCGAGCCGGCCGCGAAAGCGTCGAAAGGGGTCGTCGGCGGTGGAAGCGAACGGGTTCTCGTCGTGGATCACGTGGCGATTGTGCCACGAACATTTCGCCCAGAGCCCATCGTGACTACTACCTTCAGAACAACACGACTCAAGGAGACATCAATGGCCCTGGATAGCACTGCATCTGCCCACTGGGAGGGCGACCTCACATCCGGATCGGGCACAACGAAGCTCGATAGCAGCGGGGCCGCCGGCCCACTTGATATCAGTTGGAAGGCCCGGACCGAGGAGCACGGTGGCTTGACCAGTCCCGAGGAGCTGCTCGCAGCTGCACACGCCTCTTGCTTCTCCATGGCCTTCTCGGCGCGTTTGGCCAAGGCAGGCTCTGCACCGGAATCGCTCGACACGACCGCCACAGCCACCTTCGTTCCCGGTGAGGGGATCACAGGTGTGGTTCTGAACGTGAAGGGCGTCGTCCCCGGGATGAGCCAGGACGACTTCAAGACGATTGCAGAAGACGCGAAGGAGAACTGTCCCGTCTCACAGGCCCTCTCCGTGCCGATCACAGTGGAGGCCTCGCTGGCCTGAGAGGTCGGTCTCAGCCGATGCGACTGGGTGTTGAGGCTGCGGTCGTCGATGGTGAGCTGGTGGCGGGGGACATCGAGACTGTCGACGATGAGATAACGGCGGTTGGATTGACCCCCAGCGGCAAGGGCATCGCCTTGCCCGGGTTCATTGACATCCATACGCACGGCTACGACGCCGTCGACTTCGCACATGCATCCCTCGACGATCTGGGACGCGCCTCTCGTGGCCTCACCGCGACCGGGGTCACAGGGTTCCAGCCGACTCTGTTGACGCTCGAGGGCGACGACATGCTCGACGCCGCGGAGCGGCACTCCTCGGCTCGCTATCCGGGCGCCCGCTTCTTGGGGACCCACCTCGAGGGCCCGTTCCTCTCGCCTGCTCATCCGGGGGCCCACGACCCGAGTCTGCTACAGCTTCCGGACGTCGAAACGATGCGGCGGCTCCTCGAGGCCGGCTCTATTGGCCAGGTGACCATCGCCCCCGAGCTTCCCGGCGCCTCCGAGGTGATCGATCTGCTCACGGCGAGAAATGTGGTTGTGGCAGTTGGGCACTCAGATGCATCGGCGCGAGAGGCTCATGAGGCATTCGACCGAGGAGCCCGCGTTCTCACACACGTCTTCAACGCATCCCGCCCCTTTCGCCACCGCGATCCCGGAGTCGTGGGAGTGGCGCTCACCAGGGGTGACGTCTACGTGACGGCGGTGGTCGACAACGTTCATCTGAGCCGGGAAGCGACATTGCTTGCGATGCAGGTCGGCCCGGCCCGGTTCGTCGTGGTGACCGATGCGATGGAAGCGGCAGGTCAGGGCGATGGGGTCTACACGCTGGGGAATCGACAGGTGACGGTCAAAGACGGAGAAGCCCGACTGGCCGACGGGACCATCGCCTCGAGCGTGCTGACCATGGATGGTGCGTTACGGAACCTGATTGATCTCGGTTGGTCTGTATCCGAGGCGGCTGCAGCCGTTTCGACGTCTGCTGCCGACGCTCTCTCCAGGTCCGACCTGGGCCGAATCAGTGTTGGTGGTCGAGCCGACATCGTGGTGCTCGACGATGCTTTCGAGGTGAAAAAGACCTTGATCGAAGGCTCGGAGGTCTTCGCGGCGTGATTGGCGGTTCCAACTCAGGTTGACCCCCTTGATGGTCGATATATCAAGGGTTGTGACTGCTCTGAAAGAGCCGCCGACGCGCTCGCCTTCGCCTGCGGCGCCGGCGGTAAAGCCCAGCGCCTCGCGAAGTCATTTGAGGAATGACATCGTTGGCGGTGCTCTCACGATCACGTTCTTCGTACTGGTCCTGCTCCTGACCCTGGCCTTCATACGTCAGCGCGACGCCCTCGTGTCTGGCGTGTTCGACCGCATCGGTGGGGTCGCGGCCGCACAGGAGTCGAGGGTCGAGTCCTATCTCGAAGATGGACTGGCCCATACCGGCGTCATGGTTTCTCGCCCAAACATCCTCAATGCACTGGCAGAGCCCGAGGTGAGTGACGATGGGGTCTTGGCGATCGAGCGGGCGATTGGCAGCTACAACGAAGTGGTCGGCGATGTGATTTGGATATCGGTATACGACGCCGACCTCGAGCTGGTGGCCGCGACCGACGATGATCCAACGGCCGTCGACTCCTCGTACCTGGCTCGCGCCATGTCGGGCTTCGCCATTGGCCGGGTGGTCGTCGGGCCGACCGGTGAGCCAGCGCACCTGGTCGCCCAGACGGTCGAGCTAGATGATCAGGTGCTCGGCCTCGTCGTGATCGGTCAATCCACCCGGGAGCTCGAAGTCGTGACCGGTGAGTATTCCGGGCTGGGTGACACGGGTGAGACGATCATCGCTCAACAGACCTCCGGGGGCGACGCCGAGTTCATAACCGCATTGCGCTTCGATGCAGATGCTGCGCTCAAACGGGCTGTCGATGGCTCCGACACGGTTGTCCCCGTCGCTTACACACTCGAGTCGGGCTCGTTCGCCTCGAGCGAGAGCGTCGACTACCGGGGCGAGTCTGTGTTCGCAGTTGGGCGACTGATCGACGATGCCAATTGGGCGCTGGTGGTGAAGATCGACCGGTCCGAAGCCTTGGCCAGTCTCGACTCGTTCCTCAGGTCCGGGCTGGTTGCACTCGTGTTCGGGTCGCTTCTGGCCGCCGGGCTTGCCTGGTACGTGGCCATTCACATAAGACGGCCGATCATCGACATGCGCGACGCAGCGGCTGCAATCGCGGGCGGCGCACGTGACACTCGGGTTCCGAACGGGCGCCTCGACGAGATCGGAGAGTTGGCGGACTCCTTCAACTACATGGCCCATGAGCTCAATCTGCTCACCGACGGATTGGAGAGGGAGATCTCCGACCGAACCAGTGAGCTCGAGATCCGGAATGCCGAACTGCGTGACCTGATCGACTCGAAGGAGACATTTCTCGCCGGGGTCTCGCACGAGATTCGCAGCCCCCTCACCGCAATGATCGGATTCCTCGATCTCGCCCGCGACGACTCGTTCGAGGCCACAGAGCGAGGTCCGATGCTGGATGCCGCCATGCAGCAAGCCGACGAAGTGCTGATTCTGATCGAAGACCTTCTCGCGGCGGCTCGTGCCGAGTCTGGCACGTTGAAGCTGGCGTCGGTGAGAGTCAATCTCGGCGCCCAGGTTGCCCAGGTGGTCGAGGGCCTCACTGCCGACCAGCAGCGAGCCCTGACGGTGTCGGGCGACGAAGCCTTTGCATTGGGAGACCCCTCCCGGGCCCGTCAGATCATCAGAAACCTGGTGACGAATGCCTTCCGATACGGAGGCCCAAACATCGAGATACACACCAGTGTCGAAGACGGCTACGCCGTGGCGGTTGTCCGGGACGACGGAGACGGCATACCCGACTCGGAGCGCGAGAACATCTTCGAGGCTTTCGGCCAATCTTCCTCGGGCAGGACCGTCTCTGGTTCAGTTGGAATCGGCCTGCACGTCTCGCGTCAGCTGGCCGAGCTCATGTCTGGTCGCCTGACCTACGACCACGTTTCTGGTTGGAGCGAATTCACACTCCGACTGCCCATCTTCAGCGAGTGAAGCTGCCGGGCAGTTCGTGGTCGATCTGGCCACTCTCCTCAGCACAATCTTCTGTCGTGAACGGTCCCGGTGGCGTGAGATGGACCTCGTGTATCTCCGGTTGGCGGGGGAGTGCAACCGGGCTGTATCGGTCAGTCGACATTGGCGCTCCCTTCTCCATGTATGGGTCTAGAATGGTGAATGTCCCTTACATCGTAGAGTGTGTATAGTAAGGGGTCAAATGGATTTCTCTCATTACAGCGATGAACCGGTAGGGCTTGCAGTAGATCTAGTCAATTCGCTCGACCCCATCAGCAAAGAGGAACGATTGGCTTCTCCTCAGGACATCCTCACTTTGATTGGCGATCGGGCCAAGCGATGGGACGGCGACGGGCTCGTGCCCACCGATGACGATCTCGAAGAGGTGCGGGAGTTGCGATCGAAGCTCCGGGCAGTCTTCGAGGCCGGGGACCAGAGCGAAGCCGCTGAGATACTCAACGGAGTGCTCCTCGATGTGGGCGCAGTTCCACGGATAAGCGTCCACGGCGACGGTCCTCACCTCCACTTCGAGGCCTCGGGCAGTGGGATGGCCCGTTGGCTTGGTGCCATCACTGCGATGGGTTTGAGCACAGCGCTCATCGAAGGTGGCTTCGAGAGATTCGGCACGTGTGACTCGAGAAGCTGTGACGATGCATACGTAGACACTTCCCGAAACCGTTCCCGGCGGAATTGCTCCGAGAAGTGCACGACACGTGAGAACGTCGCCGCCTACAGATCTCGCAAGAGCGGCTGACCTCAACTAGTCAGGGGTGCCATTGGCTATCTTTCGCCGTGATGCCCCTCGTCAAGAACTTGATGCAGGCGCTGGCAGCCCTGGCGTCGCTCGCTCTGATCGTATGGCTGCTGGCACTTTCCGACGCGATCGAGCCGACCTTCTGGGTCACGGCGGCCGCGACGGTCCTGTTCTTTGTCGCCTGCTACCTGTTTCCGGGGCCAATGACCAAGCTCGTGTCGATGCCAACAGCCTTT
>QQVI01000282.1:19546-20135 GCA_003388545.1 Actinomycetota bacterium | reverse complement strand
GGGATCCGGCCAGTCGTTACATCGAGGCTCCGTTCACCGACCGCATCGCCGTCCAGGTTCAATTCACCCACTCCTGGATCACCGGCTTCTGGTCGCCCGATGTCGACTTCACCACGACGACTGACTTCTCGATCGAGCCGCAGGTGTTCAGTTCATGATCAGGCGACTCAAGGGCAACGCCGACCGAGGGGCCTCACTGGTGGAGGCATCGCTCCTTCTGCCCCTGCTCATCCTCCTCGCCGTGGGACTGTCTGAGATCGGCTTCCTCGTCATCGACTACATAACCGTGACCAACTCTGCCCGCGAGGGTGCCCGCACCGGTGCGGCGGCGGCCGACTACGACCAGGGCGGAATCGACGCCGACGACCTGATCCTCGAGTCGGTCGAGGAGGCAGCGTGCAATCTCAAATTTGGGACACTCACCGAAGTCTCCATCTTCAAGGCCGATGCCAACGGTGACCCGATCGTCGGTTCAATCAATCACTACGTGCCATCGATGAGCGGCCTCTCATGCGGCAACTCCTCCACGGGTCTCGTCTGTGACAACGGATGTCCCTGGGCCCCTTCTTCGCGTGACCGAGTGCCTCCC
>QQVI01000282.1:0-19536 GCA_003388545.1 Actinomycetota bacterium | reverse complement strand
TGTCTTCACCCACACCGACGTCACCGGGTTCTTCCCGTTCCCGACGGTCACCTGGTCGGAGACGGCCGTGATGCAGATAGAGCCTGACACCAGAGGACAGCAATGATCAGAGAGCTCAAGACGAAGTGGTCAGAGGATCGTGGCGCCGCGCTGGCGATCGTGGCGACGACGCTGTTCCTTCTGATGGGGGTAGCAGCCATAAGCGCCGACCTGGCCTGGTACTACCTCAACGCCAGCCGGGTGCAACGCGCCGCCGACGCCGCTGCGCTAGCCGGGGTCGTTCATCTGCCGACGGCACCAGGAACGGCGAGCAGCACCGCCGTCGACATCGCCAACCGCAACGGCTATGACTCGACTCTCGCCGACGTGGCTGTTACACCGACCCAACTCGGCGCAAACCAGCTGCAGGTCCGGATCTCCGACGACGTAGACACATTCTTCGCCGGCGTCCTTGGATGGCCAACGATGACGATCGCTCGGACTGCCGTGGCCGAATACATACCCCCACTCAAACTGGGTAGCCCCGACAACGACTTCGGCAATGCATGCGATCCCGGGCAACCTGGTTGCTCCGGGCAGCCGAACTTCTGGGCCAACATCCATGGCAAGTGGACCAGCACCATCATGGGTGACGCCTACTCATCGTGGTGTGCCAATCAAAGTGACAACCCGGGTTGTGCCCAGAACCCGGCCGCACGTGACACGGGTTACCTCTACGGGATCGAGTCGGGTGCCGGGTTCACGGTCCAGTTCGTCGACCTCGCCTTCCACAACACTTCCGGGGGCAATCCCACCGGCGACCCTATTCGCACCGGTGACCGCGGTTGTGAGGACTGGGGCCCGAGCAATGCGCCCGATTGTGGCCCCACGATGGTGGTGACGCTGTATGCGCCTGATCCGACCCCACTCGACGTCTCCGACAACACCGCCTTGTGCACCGCAACCATCCCGCCCGCTCCGCAGGTCCCGGAAGCGGATCCTTATGCCTGGCTGACCCCCGATGGCCAAGCATGCTGGACCCAATCGGGAACCGGCATATATGTGCTCCAGGTGCGTCATCTCGACCCTGGTGCCACGACCGACCGCGCTGGGCTCAACCGGTACTCGGTACGCTCCACGACCGGCAACCTCTTCGCATTGGGCGACTTCTCCATCTACAACAACTTCGGTGGTTCGACGACCTCGTTCTATCTCGCCGAGGTGCCCAGCTACTACAACGGCAAGACCTTCGTCGTCGAGCTCTATGACCCGGGCGAGTCGGCCAACAACGGGACTCTCCAGGTCATTGACCCGACGGGATCAACATTCGACGCTGGCGAGTGTCGTATCTATTCGAGGAACAACCCGACCGTTCCCTGGAACCTCCAGCAGACAATCCCCGCGGGCTCACCGTGTCAGGAGCTGGTGACACCCGGGGAATACAACGGGAGATGGCTGAAGTTCGAGATGGATCTGCCCGCCACCTACTCGTGCGGAACCTGCTGGTGGCAAATGAACTACGTGTACACGTCGGGAGTCAATGACACCACGACCTGGCGGGCGTACATGATCGGTAACCCGATCCACATCATCGACTGAAATCACCTGCTGATTTGGGCCATTCGGCCCACGTCCAATTGCTAAACCCCCCGTTAGCTTGTGCCGATATACCACTCAGCGCGGTGCTTAACCATTTCGCGTGGTAGCGCTGCTATTTCCGGACGGAGAGTATGGGCACAAAGAGACGCAGAGAAGACAGAGGGGCGACTCTCGTGGAAGCGGCTATCGCTATGCCGCTTCTCATCCTCGTTGTCATCGGAATCCTCGAGTTGGGCCTCGCCTTCAAGGACTATTTGACAGTCTCCTACCTGTCCCGCGAGGGCGCCAGACTCGGTGCTCTTGCCGGCAACGACGCCGACGCCGACTGCACCATCCTCAAGGGACTCGGTGCGATCGTGACATCCGGTGATCTGGCCCGCATCAATCGAGTCGAGATCTACAAAGCCGACAACTCCACAGGCGCACAAGGGGCGACCAACACGGCCTACTACCAAACCGGTCAGGATCCGACACTTTGCAACGTGCCAGCTCTCCCATCCGATGGCTGGACGGTCAACTCCAGCGCCTATCCGCCACTGAACAGGAACACATCCGTCAGCGCCACCCAGCCTCTCGACATCATCGGAGTGAGGATCATCCTCGACCGCAGCTGGGTGACCAACTTCCCGCCGTTCAGTGGGAGCTTCCAGGTCAACGAAACAACGATCACCCGAATGGAGCCGGAGGTCTTCGAGTGAGAGACCGAATTGTGAAGAAGTATCGACAAATCAAGAACAGCGATCGCGGCGTGTCCCTCCCCCTCGTTGCTGGGATGTTCGTTCTGCTACTCGGGATGGCGGCGTTCGCCATCGACCTCGGGTGGCTCTATCTGAATGGGACGAGGCTGCAACGCGCCGCCGACTCATCCGCCCTCGCCGGTGTCGTGTTCCTACCCCAAGATCCGGCCAACGTCGCCGCCAAGGCTGTGGACGGCGCCAACGCCAACGGCTGGAACATCGGCACGGTCAACGGCTCCTCTGTGGGCAGTGGTCCCGACGAGCTGACCTGGACTGCGCTCTCCGACAACAAGCTCCAGATCGAGCTCGAGTCGACGGTTCCCACCTTCTTCCTGAAGGTCCTCGGGATGAACCAGTTCGACATATCTCGCACCGCTACAGCTCAATACATCAAGCCGGTGCCTCTTGGATCGCCGGCCAACTGCATCGGAATCGGCCAGGCTGTGACAGGCGCCGGGCTCGCCAGTTCGGCTGCATCGTCGTGGACCCACTGCAACAACTACCCGCAGAACTTCTGGGGTGCCATCAACGGCCGGGAGACCGACAAGCATCATGGTGACCCGTATGCGGTGAGCTGCGGGTTCAACTGCTCCGGCTCCAACCCCGAATACGACCCCAACTACTACCACGCCATCGAAGTCCCGGCGGGCAAGTCATGGGTCGATCTCTATATCTACGACGCCGGGTTCTACGACCGATCTGGTTTTGCAGAAACGGGTGATCAGGACAGCCTGAGCAACACGAGTCCCGGCGGCACTCATATGACCTTCACGATCTACGAGCCGGACAGCACGCCACTGATCCCGGAGGACAACTCGACCGTCGTAAGCTGCTCGATCGGTAGCGGCAGTGGCACCGTGAACTCCGGCCAGTACGAATCGACTCTGAAGAATCGCTGGTACCGGATGTGCCGGATCAACAACCCGGTCAACGGAATCTACGTCCTGAGGACACAAAACGGAGGCAGCTCGATCGGCGGGAACAACAGCTTTTCCTACCTCGCCGCTGCCAACAGCCAGTCGCCACCGGTCCGCATATACGCCATCAACAGCATGTCGATCTTTACCAACGCTCCAACCGGGCAGGCAACCGTCTACATCGCCGAGGTCGACCCGGTCCACGCCAACAAGACCCTCGAGCTCCGCTTCTTCGATCCGGGAGAGGGCAACGGCAACGCCTACATGACGGTGGTGCCGCCACCTGGAGTGAGCGGGTATTCGTGCAGTTGGACGGCTACCGACCAGACCTCGAGCAGCAACCCGACGAGCGGATCGGGATGCTCGATCCAGACGACAGCCTCGGGCAACGCTCGGTTCAACGGGGAATGGATCACGATGCAGATTTCGATCCCGCCCAGCTACACGTGCAGCTCGGACTGTTTCTGGAAGATGGACCTCGACCTCAACACCGCCCACGACCGCACCACGTGGGAAGCTCGGGTCATCGGTAACCCGGTCGCTCTGGTGCCGAACCCATGACGTCGCTCCGCCGTCGTCGCAAAGATGGAGACAAAGGCGCCGCTCTCGTCGAGTTCTCGCTCCTCTTCGGCGTCTTGATGATGATCGCCTTGGGAGCCTTCGAGTACGGGATGGTGTTCCGGGACTGGCTATCGGTCAGCGTGGCATCCCGTGAGGGAGCCCGTGTCGCCGCTTCGGCCGCCAACTATGGGGACGCCGACTGCGTGATCCTCGAGGCGACCAGCGGTGCACTGCAGTCCCTCCAGTCCGGTGACATCACCGAAGTCCACATCTACCGGTCAGACTCCAATGGTTCCTACCCAGGGACGACTTCTTCGTATACGAGGCGATACCGGCCGGCCAACCCATCCGACCCCAACCTCGTGGCTTGTTCCAGCTCGCTGTGGTCCTGGGTCCATCTCGGCTCCAACTGGGAGCCGGCCGACCGGAACAACGCGGGGCCAAACGCCGACTGGATCGGGGTCAGGGTCGAGTTCGATCACGTGTGGCTGACGAACTTCCTCTGGTGGAACGGCACGGTCTCGTTCACCGACGACTCCATCTTCCGCATGGAGCCTCCTGCTCCGTAATCGGCACCCCGCCGTTTAACCTGCGCGGGTGATGCCACCACCCGAGTACATGCCTGCCCTCGTGACACCTTTCACCCGGGGAGGCGCCCTCGACATCAAAGCTTTCCGGCACAACGTGCGCCTCCTCGCAGAGACTGGCATGAGCGGTTTCGTCATCGGTGGGTCGAACGGCGAAGGCCCCTACCTCGAGCCTGGCGAGCGTCTCCAACTGGTGAAATCGGTTCGTCGTCGCAAAGCCCACCTCATGGTCGGCATCGCTGGAGAATCGACTCGAATGGCGTTGCAGCAGGCAAGTGAAGCCGAAGAGGGCAAGGCCGACTCGATCCTGGTGATGACGCCGACCACGGCGGCCCGGGGACGCGACGACGCCGTGGTGGGGCACTACAAGACAATCGCCGACGCCAGCGCGCTCCCCGTCTTCCTTTATTCAGTCCCACCCGTGACGGCGTACAGCCTGCCCGTCGAGCTCGTGGCGAAGCTCGCCCGTCATCCCAACATCGTCGGCATGAAAGACTCCTCCGGAGATGTGGTGCGTCTCCAGTCGATCATCGACGCGACCCCCGCCGATTTCGTCCTCTACTCAGGATCGTCGAAGGCACTCACGGCCGCGATGGCCGTGGGCTGTCACGGGGCAATCACAGGCTCAGGGAACTACCTGCCGAACCTGGTCCAGGACGTGTTGCGCAAGGCGAGGGAAGACCCCTCCTCGGCACGACGGCTTCAGAGGAAGTTGAGCTCCATCAGCGGCGAGGTCGAGGCCCTGGGTGTGCCGGGCGTCAAGGCCGCGTCACGGGCTGCAGGCCTCGAGCCCGGCCACCCCCGTCTCCCCCTGACGAGACTGTCCCGGGGCCACGAGACTTCTATTGCCAAGCTGATCACCTGAGCCGTTCAGCTTGGAAAGATCCGCGCAGCACCGGTCTTTGAGCGATTGTTCAAACTTCGACGAGATCTACTACCCTTCTGGGTCCAGCAACGAATCAAGGAGCATGATCAATGTCCAAGTTTCTCTCTGAGGAGTGGGCCTCCGAGGCGACCGACGCCCTCAACTCCCATGAGGGTTTCAAGAACGCCATCGGTGCGGCAGACCTCGGGATCCAGTTCAACACCACCGACGCACCCGACGGAGAGGTCGACTATTACCTGCAGACCTCCGGGGGCAACGCCACTCTCGCTCTCGGTGAGCTCGAAGGCGCCGATGTCACGGTCAAGCAGAGCTATGACACTGCGGCCGCCATCGCCAAGGGCGAGCTGAACACCCAGACCGCATTCATGACCGGGAAGCTCAAGGTCTCCGGCAACCTGGCCAAACTGATGATGCATCAGAGCGCGATCCAGCAATGGAGCGCCGCCGTCTCCGACATGGAAGTCGAGTTCTAGAGATCGAGATCGTCTCAAAGAAAAGACCGGAGCCAGATCGCTCCGGTCTTTTTCTGTGTGTCGAAACGCCGCTCCGCCGATCGTCATAGTGTTGCGAAGCAATCCACAAGGAGGAAGCGATGCCGCGGTATCTGGCTCTCATCTACTCGCCCGCCGAAATGGAGGGCGCCGACGTCTCCGAGGAGGAGTGGAACGAGGTATTCGAGGAATACACGGCTTTTGACAAGGAGGCACAGGCCGCCGGTGTGGTCAAGAGCGGCGCTGCCCTGCACGACTCGAACACGGCAACGACCGTCGAGGTCAAAGGGGGCAAGAACGGAGAGGTCGTCTTCACCGACGGACCGTTCGCCGAGACCAAAGAGGTGTTGGGCGGCTTCTACATGCTCGAGTGCGACGACCTGGACGAAGCCCTGAAGTGGGCGCAGAAGATCCCGGGTGCCTGGCACGGCAAGGTCGAGGTCCGACCGGTGATGGAATTCGACACCTGATCTGACGACGCTGCACCGGGTCGCGTTCTCCGAGACCGTGTGCAGCGTCGACGGCTAGATGAGTCCCAGCTCTTCGACTGCCTCACGCTCCGAGACGAGCTCGGCCACCGAGGCGTCGATCTTCTCCCGCGAGTAGTCGTCGATCTCGAGGCCCTGGACGATCTCCCACTTCCCGTTGCGGGTTATGCAGGGGAAGGAAGAGATGAGGCCTTCGGGCACGCCGTATGAGCCGTCTGATGGAACGCCCATGGAGACCCAGTCGCCGTCAGGTGTGCCCATCACCCAGTCCTTGACGTGATCGATGGCGGCGTTGGCCGCCGACGCAGCAGATGACGCCCCTCGCGCCTCGATGATCGCCGCTCCTCGCTTCGCAACGGTGGGAATGAACTCTGAGTCCACCCACTCGTGATCGTCCACCAACTCGTACGCGTTCTCACCGTCGACCTCACAGTGGAAGAGGTCCGGATATTGCGTGGCTGAGTGGTTGCCCCAGATCGTCATCCTCTTGATGGAGGAGACGGGCTTGGCCGTCTTCGATGCAAGCTGGCTGATGGCGCGGTTGTGATCAAGGCGCGTCATCGCCGTGAAGTTCTCCGAGGCCATGCCACTGGCGTTGGCCGAGGCAATCAGACAGTTCGTGTTTGCCGGATTCCCCACGACCAGGACCTTGACATCGGGCTTGGCGGATGAGGCGATCGACTCCCCTTGCGTGGTGAAGATCGCTCCGTTGGCGGAGAGCAGATCGCCACGCTCCATGCCTGCCTTGCGTGGCATGGCCCCAACGAGAAGGGCGTAGTCGGCGTCGCTGAAGGCAACGTCAGGATCGTCGGATTTCACCATCCCGGCGAGAAGGGGGAAGGCGCAGTCCTGGAGCTCCATAGCCACCCCGTCGAGAGCGGGCAGCGCAGGTGGGATCTCCAACATCTGGAGGACAACCGGCTGGTCCGGCCCGAGCATCTCGCCGGAGGCGATGCGGAAGAGAAGGCTGTAGCCGATCTGGCCGGCGGCGCCGGTCACGGCCACTTTGACAGGATCGTTCATGGTTTCTGAGCGTAACGAACGGTGCCCGCTCAGACGAAGTCGAGTCCGATGTCGAGCTGTGGTGCCGAATGGGTGATCCAGCCGACCGAGATCACGTCGACTCCGGTCTCGGCGATCTCGCGAACGGTGTCCAGCGTCACACCTCCCGAAGCCTCCGTCGTCATCTGGCCGTCAACCATCCGCACGGCCTCGGCTAGCTCAACCGGCGCCATGTTGTCGAGGAGGACGATGTCTGTGTCGGTCTCGAGCACCTCCTCGAGCTGCTTGAGACTCTCCACCTCGACCTCGACCGTGACCGTATGGCCAACCCGCGCCCTGACTGCTTCGACAGCCTTGGTTATCGATCCGACGGCGGCGATGTGGTTGTCCTTGATCATCACGGCATCGTGGAGACCGAAGCGATGGTTCATTCCGCCGCCCATTCTCACGGCGTACTTGTCGAGTGCTCGCATCCCCGGCATCGTCTTCCTCGTATCGGCGATCTTCACACCGGTCCCTTCGACGGCATCGACGAGAAGCGCCGTCTGGGTGGCGACGCCGCTCATCCGAGCCAGGAAGTTGAGGGCTGTGCGCTCGGCAGAGAGCACGGAGCGTGCGTTGCCGGCGATCGTCGCCAGCACACGACTGGCCTCGACGCGATCACCATCCTGGACCTGGGCGTCGTAGACCAGCGTGTCATCGAAAGTCTCGAAGACGTATCGGGCCACCTCCAGCCCTGCGATCGCTCCCGCCCGCCGGGTGCGGATCTCTCCGGCGACCTCGGAGTCGGGAGTGATCGTCGAGTCGGTGGTCAAGTCGCCTGCCGTGCCCAGATCCTCTTCCAGGGCCAGAGCGACGATCTCCCGGTAAAGAGACTCTTTGATCATCCGATCGGCACCAGGTCCACTCGAATCGGGTCGATCAGTGTCCGATGCGCCTGAAGCGGATCGGAATCGGGATAGTCGGCCCGGTAATGACCTCCTCTGGACTCGCTGCGCCGAAGCGCGGCAAGGACAACCAGAAGCGACAGCTCGACGGCCACCCGACCGGCGATGGTGCGACGGAGCACCGACTCGAGTTCCATCAGACCGTTTCGCGCGTCCCAGAGCCCGGAGCCGATTCTGACTACGCCGACGCGATCCCACATCAGCTGGCGCATCTCATCGAGGGCAGGTCCTGCTACCAATGGCAGGTCGAGCGCTTCTTTGGTCGTCATCGGCTCGCCGGCAGCCTCATGCAGGTTGTCACCCACACTCGTGGCAACACGGGCGCCGAAGACCAGCCCTTCGAGCAGTGAGTTGGATGCCAGGCGGTTGGCCCCGTGCACCCCGTTCGACGAGCATTCGCCGACGGCCCAAAGACCGGGCACGGAGGTGCGCCCACTCAGGTCGGTGTCGATCCCACCCATGTAGTAGTGGGCAGCAGGCGACACCGGGAGCAGGTCGGCGGTTGGGTCGAGGTTCACAGAGGCGGCATGAGCAGACACCGTCGGGAACCGCTCGGAGAAGTCGGCGATCTTGGTGCAGTCCAGGTAGGCGCCGAGTCCGTGGTCGTATTGCCAGAAGATGGCCCTAGCCACGATGTCCCGCGGGGCAAGCTCCGCCATCGGGTGGTATTGGTCCATGAACCGCCGCCCATGGGCATCGACCAGCCGCGCCCCTTCGCCGCGCAGCGCCTCGGTGAGCAGCGGCAGCGGGTCCTTTCCGGCATGCAATGCAGTCGGGTGGAATTGGACAAACTCCAGATCGGCGAGACGAGCTCCAATGCGCCCGGCCATGGCGATGCCGTCGCCGGTCACACCGAGCGGATTGGTCGTACGGGCGTAAAGACGCCCCGCTCCCCCGGTAGCAAGGACGATCGCCGGGGCGAGCATGACAGATCGTTTGATTCCATCGGCGGTGACCACGCCCGCAACGCGACCGTCTATCAACACGAGATCAATCACCCGAGCCTGAATCGTGGTGACGTGATCGGCCGCCTCCAGTGCCAGGTTCAACGCCCGCATCACTTCGGCGCCTGTGGCATCTCCGTCGGCGTGCACGACACGCCTCACCTCGTGGCCTCCCTCCATGCCGAGGAGATACTCCCCCTCCTCGTCGCGGTCGAACTCGGCGCCCATCTTGGTGAGCCGCTCGATCGCCTCAGGGCCGCCGGCGGTGAGGGCAGCCACCGCTTCCTCGACAGCCAGTCCCCCACTGACGGCCATAGTGTCCCTGGCGTGCTGGGTGGGCGAGTCTTCGTCGGCAAGGGCAGCGGCGATCCCTCCTTGGGCCCACCAGGTCGATCCCATCTCTGGCGCACTGACCACGTAGGAGCGATCGAGGCTGAGGGCAACCGTCAACCCGGCCACGCCGGCACCCACGACCAGCGGAGCGTCGAGACGGGTGACGTCGATCATATTGGGCCGTCAGTCCTGGCGGCCGACGACGAGCATGCGCTCTACCGCGGCCCGGGCGCGGTCAGCGACCGCGGGATCGATCCGGACCTGGTGGGTCATCGTCGCCAGGGATGTCCGGATGTTGTCCAGAGTGATCCGCTTCATGTGCGGGCACAGGTTGCAGGGCCTTATGTACTCGGTGTTCGGCGTCTCCGAGGAAACGTTGTCTGCCATCGAGCACTCGGTGATCATCATCACCTTCTCAGGCTGGTTGGTTCGGACCCATTGGATCATCCCGTGGGTCGAGCCCACGTAGTCGGCCTCGGCGAGCACATCGGGAGGGCTCTCGGGGTGGGCGATCACCGGCACGCCCCCATAGGCCTCACGGTGCATTGCGACCTCTTCGCCGGTGAAGCGGTCGTGCACCATGCACGAGCCCTCCCAGAGGATGATGTCGACATCGGTCTGGGTCGCCACCCACATGCCCAGGAACTGGTCCGGCGTGAAGATGACACGATCGACGCCCAGCGATTCGACCACGGCAACGGCGTTGGATGATGTGCACGTGATGTCGGATTCGGCTTTGACCTCGGCCGATGTGTTCACGTAGGTGACCACGGGCACACCCGGGTGTTGCTCTTTGAGCCGCCTCACGTCGGCGCCGGTGATGCCATCGGCCAGGGAGCAGCCGGCCTGAAGATCAGGAATGAGGACCGTCTTCTCCGGAGCGATGATCTTCGCCGTCTCAGCCATGAAGTGGACCCCGGCGAGGACGATGACCTCGGCGTCGGTCTCTTGTGCCAGATACGCGAGAGCGAGGGAGTCCCCCGTGATGTCAGCTGCCAGGTGATAGATGTCCGGCGTCATGTAATTGTGGGCGGCGACAATTGCGTTCCGCTCCTTCTTGAGCCGGTTGATCTCAGCGATGGTCGGCTGAAGCGCAGCGACTTCTTCCTCGGGAAGAACATCACCGGGCCTGGTTATGCGGAGGGCTGTGGGCATCGTCGAGAAGTGTAGGAGGGTCTCCCCGCTTGCCTTGAGTGCCTCCTAGCCGGGACCATCTACATTGGTCCCATGGACGAGGAGTGGTACTACTGCATCGAGCACAAGACCGTCGAGCGCAAGTTCGGGTGCCGGATCACGAACAGAATCGGCCCTTTTCAGACGAAGGAAGAGGCGGCAAACGCCTTGGAGAAGGTTGAAGAGCGCAATGAGGCCTGGGACGAAGACCCGAAGTGGAAAGACGACTGACCTGATGAGCCGCTATCCGCTGACAAGCCTCGAAGACCTTCCTGACGACCTGCGCGAGCGCATCGAGCCAATCGCCGAGCGAACGGGATTCGTACCAAATGTCTTCCTCGGGATGGGCCACCGCCCCGATGAGCTCCGTGCCTTCATGGATTATCACGATGCCTTGATGGAGCGCGAGTCGGGCCTGTCGAAGGCAGAGAGGGAGATGATCGTCGTCGCCACAAGCGCTGCCAACGACTGCCTCTACTGCGTCATCGCCCATGGGGCGATCCTGCGGATCCGGGCCAAAGACTCGGAGATCGCCGACCGTATCGCCACCAATTGGCGCACGGCGCCGATCACAGATAGACAGCGTGCGATGCTCGACTTCGCCGTCATGCTGGCCCGCTTCCCCGAGGAGATCGACGAAACCGATTTCGACATCCTTCATGAGCACGGTTTCAGCGACGACGACATCTGGGACATCGGTTCGATCACAGCTCTCTTCGCCCTCTCCAACCGCATCGCCCATCTCGCCGCTCTCGATCCGAACACCGAGTTCTACGAGATGGGTCGATAGCGTCCTGTCGGCTTCACCGATCAGATCAACCTGTCAGTTCATCGAGTAACTCCCTGGCATGTTCCGCTCCGATCGGATGGAATCGAGGCGACAACTCGAGGGCCTTCGTCAGGTCGGCGATGGCCTTCTCCTCTTCCCCAAGATCAGCCCAGATCGCCCCCGAGTGGTACCAGAAACGGGCGTCACCCGGTTTCGTCGCAAGGGCCACATCGGCAGCCGCCCTAGCGCCAGCCGCGTCGCCGGCACGGTATAGCGCCCAGGCCAGGGCGTCATACGAATAGAGATCGGGTCGCTGGTCCACGAGAAGCTCTGCCGTCTCGACAGCCGTGGCGGCATCGCCGTAGTCGGCCTCATAGAAGGCGACCGCCATCTCGAACAAGCCCCGACTCTCTTCCGAGAGCGCAGCCATGCGTCCGAACGCCTCGGCGGCCTTCTCTGCCTCGCCGGCAACCTCGTACATCTCGGCGAGACCGAGAATGATCTCTGGATGGGGCTGCAACTCGGCGACGCGCTCCCAACTGGCAATCGATCCTGCGGTGTCACCGATCGCGGCAAGCGCCCGACCCTGCCCGGCCAGCGACCCGGGGTGGTCTGGAAGTATCTCCAGCGCAAGTCCATACGCATCGGTTGCAGCCGCATAGTCACCCATGTGGAAGGCCAGATCTCCCCTTCTCATCTGGAGCCACGCCGCCGGCTCACCCGATCCTCCTGATTCCAGGTAGGCGCTGGCTGCCTTCTCGATTGCCGACCGGGCCGCTTCGAGGTCTCCATAGATCTCATCGATGTGGGCGAGCCGGGCGCTGACGAGAGGCGCGGGAAAGGACTCATAGGCGATCAAGAAGCTCTCTCTGGCTTCTTCGTACATGCCAAGCGCAACCTGAGCGTCACCTAGTACGACGACAGCGCCGCTGTCGGGATCGGCATCGTACGCCTCGACAGCCACACTCAGGGCTTCTTCAAAGCGATGCTGAAACAGGTAGACCGAGGCGATTGCATTCAGCGCCCTCGGATAACCCGGGATAGCGCCGAGCACATCGATTAGCTCTTCCTCGGCACGATCGACATGGTCGGTATCGCCGGTTTCGCGGGCCCTCCTGATGAGCAACTCGCTCAGGACGGTGGCGCTGACCGCGTCGCTCTCGTTCTCTTGAACTCGCCCATCGAACAGGGCGATGGCGTCGACAGTCGTCATCAACCCGGTATCGGTCGAGGCTGCCGCAGGGGCTGATACTGGTTCCGATGTCGGTCCGACGCCCAGGACGATCGCGATAACGACGGCTCCTACGAGGACAAGGGTCTTGTTTCGCTGCATTGGTGGTTCTCCTTGAAGTGGTGACCCTGGTGGGCCGGCGTGGACCGGCCCACCAGGGGCCATTTGTCGGCCCTATAGGCCTACTGGTGCGGGTCCGCCAGGTACGGGAAGGCACCCGGGAACGCCACGTCGTTTCCATCGACGCAGTCACCTGCGGCGGGATCGCCGGTGATGACCTGCAGCTCGATGTCGATCACGTCGTCAGCGAGCTGGCGCCCGTTGAGGAAGCCGGCGTCGCTCGATGTGTCGACCGTCAAGATGTCCGGTAACAGCACGGGGGCGAGATCGCCCAGGAACTGGCCGAAGCGCTTGGCATCCTGACGCGGTGACGCCTCGTTGAAGGCGTCCTTTTGATCGGACGGGATGAATACCGTGTTGATCGCGGGTCGCCCCATGCGGTCGACCTGGTCTCGACCCAGACCGGTGCGCGCCCACACCCCGATGTTGTCGGGGCCAAGGCTGTCCGATGGGACTTCCAGGACGATTGCCGTCACGTTCAGGCCGGCGAAGAAGTCCTCTCCGCTCGAGCCCGCAGGCCCGCCGGGCGCCTCACAGAATGGATACGCGCCGAGGAAGGCATTCAGGTCGAAGAAGAACGGGTCGTCGAAGAGGCCTGCACGCAGTGTGCCGCCCCCGTCGACCGGGATGTTCTCACCAGTTGTGCCTTCTGCGATCAAATCCGACCCGGGGTCGGACCTGATGAGTCGAACACTCTGCTTGCCGTCGGCGTCGGGAGCGCCAAAGGTGAACTTGAAGGACAAGTCATCCCGGGCGTCTCCGTCGGTGTCTATCTCGAACCCGTATCGGGCGTTCTCATCGAATGTGACCGGGCTGAAAACCCCCGCTGCGGGGTTGACGCCCATGATGAGCACGGTGTTCGCGCCATTCTTGAACGCGTACACGTCGGTGATGTCCCAGCGACCGTCGCCACCTGGCGACGTGAGGTTGGGAGCATCGAGGTGGTCTGCGGCGCCCAGCGTGGCCGGGATCGCTGCGAGACCTACGAGCGCCATCGCAATGAGCAGCACGGCTAGCCGTGACCCTTTGACGAATCGCTTCATGGTGTCTCCTATCTGCGAAGGCCAGGGCAGCCCTCACACCCCCTATTCGCAGCGTTCCCACACGCGGCTTGGTGGGTTTCTGAACGCGGGCACGCCAGTAGAATTCCCCCATGGCCAACCCAGTATTGACCCGCCAATTCGGCGAGACCGACCAACGCACCGCCCAGGCTCCGTCGATAATCACAGCGCCTGGCGACCGGATGACCATGGGCGGAACACTTCGCGCCACAGGCTCGTTGTTCGTGCTGCTCCTCGCCGGTGCCGTCTTCGGCTGGATAAACGCGGAGGCGATCAGCGGAATCCTCCTGATCTCAATCCTCGTCCTGTTCGGAGTGCTCATTGCGACAGTCATCAGACCGCAATGGGCCCGAGTGACCGGCCCAGTCTTCGCTCTGGCCGAAGGCGTTCTCGTGGGTGCGATCTCCAGCATCTACGAGACGTTCTACGACGGCATAGTGGTCCAGGCGATCCTTGCCACCCTCGCCGTCTTCGTCGCGATGCTCTTCCTCTACGCCAACCGGATCATCCGAGTGACTCAAAGGCTTCGATCGACAGTGGTCTTGGCCACTGCAGGCATCGCACTGTTCTACCTCATCTCAATCGGGCTCAGCTTCTTCAACGTTCAGATTCCCTATGTGTGGGAATCCGGGCCCATCGGGATCGGAATCAGCCTTCTCATCGTCGGGGTGGCTTCGTTCAACCTGCTCCTTGATTTCGACCTCATCGAGAATGGGATCAAGCAGGGCGCTCCGGGTTGGATGGACTGGTTCGCCGGCTTCGGCCTCATGGTCACCGTCGTCTGGCTCTACCTGGAGCTGCTCCGGCTCATCGCCCTGGTTTCAGGTCGCGACTAAGAAGCCTTGCCGCCCGAGGCGCCCCTCGGCCGCGTCGAGAGGTTTGAGAATCCGGCTCCGCCGAAACACACCCGATGGCGTTACATGTGGCTGATGATGGCGTCGCCGAACTCCGACGTCTTCACCTCGGTGGCGTCGTCGGTGAGACGGGCGAAGTCGTAGGTAACCGTCTTGGCGGCGATAGCTCCCTCGATCCCCTTGATGATCCGATCGGCTGCCTCGTTCCAACCGAGATAGCGGAACATCATCTCACCCGACAGGATGACCGAACCGGGGTTCACCTTGTCCTGTCCCGCATACTTGGGGGCAGTGCCGTGGGTGGCCTCGAAGATCGCGACACCCGTGTCGTAGTTGATGTTTCCCCCCGGGGCGATGCCAATACCGCCCACCTGGGCGGCCAGCGCGTCGGACAGGTAGTCCCCGTTGAGATTCGTCGTGGCGATCACGTCGTAGTTCCCCGGACGGGTGAGAACCTGCTGCAACATGGCGTCGGCTATCACGTCCTGTACGAGCAGCTTGTCGCCGGCGTCCCCTCCGGAGTCCTCCCAGGAGACGGCAACATCGGAGAACTCTTCCCGGACGAGGTCGTATCCCCAGCTGCGGAAGGCGCCTTCGGTGAACTTCATGATGTTGCCCTTGTGAACAAGGGTGACCGACTCCCGGCCATTTGCCAGGGCATACCTGATGGCAGCTCGGATGAGCCGCTTCGAGCCGGTCACCGACACTGGTTTGATGCCGATCCCTGAGTCGGGTCTGATGTCCCAACCGAACTCGGCCTCGAGGAACTCCAGCAGTTTCTTGACGTCCTCGGTTCCCTCCTCGAGCTCTTTGCCCGCATAGACGTCTTCGGTGTTCTCACGGAATATCACCATGTCGACTGCACCGGGATCCTTCACCGGCGACGGGACACCTTCGAACCAGCGGACGGGCCGCACACAGGCGTAGAGGTCGAGTATCTGGCGCAAGGCGACGTTCAGTGACCTGATCCCTCCACCCACTGGCGTGGTGAGGGGTCCTTTGATGCCGACCAGATAAGTGGAGAACGCCTCGACGGTCTCATCGGGGAGCCAGGTGCCGGTGGCGTCGAACGCCTTCTGGCCGGCGAGGACCTCATGCCAGTCGACCTTCCGGTCTCCCCCGTATGCCTTCTCGACGGCGGCGTCGAAGACTCTCACCGCAGCTGCCCAGATGTCCGGGCCGATGCCGTCTCCCTCGATGAATGGCAGGATCGGCTCGTTTGGTACCTCGAGGCCCTCTGATCCCATCGTGATTGGTTCGCCCATGGCGCGGTTCTCCTGAAGAAGTTGTTACGGAAGTCGCAGCCTAGCCAGCGAGGTCAGCGCACCCGAAGCGTGGAGCCGACGCATTTACACCAGATGTATCTCGCATTTACGCCCCGTTTCGCCCAGCCCCGTAGATTGAGCCGGCATGAGTATTTTCACCAAGCGCCGGCTGACAATTCTCGGGATCGTGGTCGGAATACCGGCCATCGCTCTCGCCTGGTGGCTGGGAAGCCCCCTGTTTCTCGACAGCGAAGTAGACGAGGAGTTTCCCATGTCGGCCGGAGCCTCCATCCCCGACGACATGACTCAGGAAGAAGTCGAAGAGGCCATGATCGAAGCTGCTGACGAGCCCGACCAGGAGGCCGAAGAGTCAATGCCCGAGCCGGGTCCCGTCGCCCTCAGCCAGGGCGTGTTCCGCGATGCCGACGAATTCCACATGGGAAGCGGCACCGCGACCGTCTACGAGCTGGAAGACGGCAGCCGGGTCCTTCGTCTCGAAGACTTCGAGGTCACGAACGGGCCCGATCTTCATGTCCTCCTTGTGCCCAATGCCGACCCAACGACGTCGGGCGAGGTCGAGGGCTACGTCGACCTCGGCTCGCTCAAAGGGAATATCGGCGACCAGAACTACGAAATCCCCGCCGACCTCGACCTCAGCCAGTTCGGCAGCGTGGTGATCTATTGCAAGCCGTTCCACGTGCTGTTCAGCGTGGCCGGCCTGGAGTCCTAAGAGCCCCGTCTCGCCCTGGCTGCGGCCAGCGTGTTGGCAAGCAGCATTGCCCTGGTCATCGGGCCGACCCCGCCCGGAACCGGGGTGATGGCCGAAGCGACCTGTGAAACCGACTCGAAGTCGACGTCGCCCACGAGACCATCGTCGGTCCGATTGATCCCTACGTCGATCACGACTGCGCCTTCCCTGACGTGTTGGGCACTGATCAGGCTCGGAGACCCGACCGCAGCGACGAGGATGTCGGCCTCAGCCGTCACGGCAGCCAGGTCTGTTGTGCGGGAATGGGCGACCGAAACAGTCGCGTCCGCGCCACGGCTGGCCAGCATCAAGGCGAGGGGGCGCCCGACGAGAAAGGAGCGGCCGACCACTACCGCTCTCGAGCCTCTAGTCGTGATCTGGTAGTGATCGAGGATCCTCATTATGCCGCCGGGGGTGCACGGCCTCAGCCCGGGGCGGTCGAGAACGAGTAGGCCCAGGTTGTACGGATGTAGCCCATCGACGTCCTTGGCCGGATCGATACGGGCGACGATGCTCTCCGAGTCCAAGCCCGACGGGAGGGGAAGCTGGACCAAAACCCCGTCGACCTGGTCGTCATCGTTGAGGTCGTCGATGAGAGACTCGAGGTCTCCTTGGCGAGTGTCGGCCGCGAGCTCGTGATGATGCGACCGAATTCCGACCTCGCCGGCGTCGCGTCGTTTTCCTCGGACATAGGTGTGCGAGGCCGGGTCGTCTCCAACGAGCACCGTCGCCAGGCCAGGCTGGTAGTCGAGATGGGCCACCGCAGCCTCCACTTCGGCCTTGACGGCCGCAGCGACTTCCTTCCCGTCGAGGATTTGCGCCGCCATCAGTGACGAAAATGGCGGTTGCCGGAGAAGGCGAGGGCGATGCCATGCTCATTGGCGGCATCGATCACCTCCTGGTCGTTACGGGAGCCGCCTGGCTCGACGATTGCGGTGACGCCTGCCTCCGCAAGGGCGTCGATGCCATCGCGAAAGGGAAAGAACGCATCCGACGCGGCGACCGCTCCATGCGCCCGCTCCCCCGCCTGGAGAACTGCTCTTCGTCCGGCACCCACCCTCGACTGGTCGCCCGCGCCCACGCCCACTGCGGCAAAGTCCTTGAATATCACGATCGCGTTCGACTTGGCGTGCATGGCGACGGTCATCGCAGTGCTCAGCTGGACCGCCTCATCCTCTGTTGGCATGCGCTCGGAGACGATCTCCCACGTCTCCCCGATGTCTGTGTCGCGATCCTGAACCAAGAACCCGCCTTCGATCCTCCTGAAGTCCTGATCGGCCGACCCGGGCGCAGGCGCCTCGAGGAGGCGAAGACCCTTCTTCTTCGAGAGGATGGCGAGGGCGTCGGGAGTCACCGAACTGCACACGACGACTTCGATGAAGCGGTCGGCGATGAGCCGTGCGGTCTCTTCGTCGATCTGTCCGTGGATGCCGATGACGCTCCCGAACGCCGACATCGGATCGCACTCCCAGGCCTTTTCGAATGCGTGTGACACCGACCCGGAGTGGGCGAACCCGCATGGATTGGTGTGTTTGATGATCGCCACAGACGCTTCGGGCATCTCCGATGCCAGCCGCCATGCCGACTCTGCGTCGGCGTAGTTGTTGAACGACATCTCCTTTCCCTGGTACTGACGGGCTTCGACCCACCAGGGCCTGGCGCCGTCCTCCAGATACACCGATGCCGACTGTTGCGGGTTCTCGCCGTAGCGGAGGCCCGAGTGCCAACGGAGCGGGATGACGAGATCGTTCCCGAGCCAGCCCACGATGGCCGCGTCGTACGACGCAGTGTGAAAGAAGGCCTCGCGCGCCAGGTCGACCAAGAGGTCGTCAGGAATCCCGCCCTCTTCCAATGCGGCAAGGACGGCCGGGTACTGGTCGGGGCTGGTGACGATCCCGACGTGCCGGTGGTTCTTCGCCGCGGCCCGGACCATCGCCGGTCCTCCGATATCGATCTGCTCGATGATGTCGTCGTCGTTGGCTCTCGGGTCATCAACGGTCTCCCGGAAGGGATAGAGATTGGCGACGACCAGCTGGAAGTGCTCATAGCCATTGGCTTCCATGTCGGCCTCGTCGGCCTCGTGCCCGGGCCGCGCCAGAATCCCTCCATGAATAGCGGGGTGGAGTGTCTTGACCCTCCCGCCGAGAATCTCGGGAGCTCCGGTCACGTCGGCCACTCCCTTCACATCGAGCCCGGCTGCCCTGAGGTGATCTGCGGTCCCTCCAGAAGAAACCAACTCGATCCCATGATTGGAGAGGCTGCGGGCGAAGTCGACCAGGCCGGACTTGTCGTAGACGCTGATGAGGGCGCGCCGGACGCGGACACTCACCGCCAGACGACCTCCCGACCCACCACTCGGATGTGGCCTCTGGCGAATCCGGCCACTACCTCCGGGTAGATCTTGTGCTCCTCGACTCGGATGCGCTCGTGCAGCGTCTGCTCGGTGTCGCCTTCGAGGACCGGTACGGGCCGCTGGGCGATGATGGGCCCGTGGTCGACTTCCTCGTCGACAAAATGCACGGTCACGCCTGTGATCTTGACGCCATGGGCCAATGCCTGGGCAACGGCGTGGGCTCCGGGGAACGCGGGAAGCAAGGACGGGTGGATATTCAAGATGCGGTTGCGATAGCGATCGATGGCAATCGGCGAGAGGATCCTCATGAAACCGGCCAGCACCAAAGCTTCAGCCCCATAGCGCTCCGCAGAGTCCACTATCGCTGCTGAGAACTCCTCACGGCCCGCGAAGTCGCCGTATCTGAAGACCTCCGTTGGGATGCCGGCGCGGTCGGCGCGCTGGAGGGCGGCGACACCGTCTCGGTCAGTGATCACTACCTCGATCTCGAC
>QQVI01000161.1 GCA_003388545.1 Actinomycetota bacterium | reverse complement strand
GCATTCGCGGTGGGCATCGTGTTCGGGCGGCTGCGCCGGCTCCCATTCGAGACCGTGCGGCAACTTGAGAGCCTCACGTTTGGAGTGTTCGCGCCCATCTTCCTCGCAGCCGCCGGACTGCGTCTCGACATCGGCCTCTTGCTCGAGCCCAATCTCGCTCTGATAACGCTTGCTTTGCTGGCAGTCGCGGCGGCCGGCAAGCTCGTCGGCGCCTACGTCGGAGCTCGCTACCTCGCCGGGACCGAGCGGCGCTTGGCTTTGGCGTATGGCGTGGCGCTCAACGCTCGCGGCGTCCTCGGTGTGATCGTTGCCAGCATCGGGCTTTCGATGGGCATTCTCGGAGTGGAGTTGTACACGATGCTCGTGGTCGTCTCGCTCCTGACCTCGGTGTTGGCTCCCTTTGGCCTGAGCAGACTGATGCGATCCGAGTCGGATGATTCACCCGGCTCCCACCCGGCTCCGGCGTTTCGCCGCGTTCTATTGCCGGTTCGTCTCAGGGAAAGTGCCGATCTCGTGACCCGAAACCTCGATCTCGCCGTTCTAGGACGACTCACGAGAGATCCGCCTTCTGTGACCTTGATGACGGTGGTCGATCCGAAACAGCGGCGAGCGGCCAACCGCTATCTGGGGGAGCTCGCGATGCGTATGCCCCCCGGTGTCGAGGTGACAACTCGTGTCGTGGCGGGAGACCCTGTTGAGGCCATCGTCACGGAGGCATCCAAGGGCTATGACCTTGTCGCTCTCGGCGCCCCAGAGACAAGGGATGAGTCGGACTATCTATTCGAGCCAACAATCGACGAGATAATCCGGCTGGCCCCATGTCCGAGCATGATCTTTTCCCTGCGGGCGGGAAACTGGCCTCCACAGACGATCCTGGTACCGACCGGGGGAGCGGCCGCTGCCGGTCGGGCCGCGGAATTCGCCTTCGCATTGGCTGACGACGAGAGCAGCGTTGTCCTCTTCCACGCCGTCGATCCCGAGCTATCGGCATCGGTCTCGCTCTCGATGCAGGCCGCCCCCTCCACCCGGCTCGCTGTTGGTCAGGATCTGCTCAACGCGCTCCGCTCTGTCGGAGAAGAGCTTGGCGTCGCGGTCAGCACAGAAGTCGTCATGGGCTCGGCAGTGGTCGACTCGATCCTGGCTCGCGCTTCCCAGGAAGTCGACGTCCTGATCCTCGGCACCAATGTCCGTGCCGGCTCCCATCGCCTGTACCTCGGCCCAAAGTTGGAGCGATTGCTCTCGGAGGCCCCTTGCTCACTGATCATCTTCAATGCCTAGTCGGCCGCATGGCCCTCTGCAGGTACGGGCTCGGGAGTGTCCCTGTCTGGCTCAGCCGGTGCCGGTGATGGCATCTCGGGCTCGACCTCTATAACTCTCTGGGGCTTTCCGATATCCATTTCGTCTTCTCCTCTCTCTGTTGGTTCATGTACTCGATGATCCTGGCGAGTGGCTTTCCGCCGGCAAGGTTGGACGCCGTGTTCCACTCGCCGGACAGGCCGATTCCCTGAAACAGCAGCTCGACTTCGTCGGGGTCGTCGGTTAGGTGAAGTTGACCTTCCCGAAGGAGCGCAAGGGAGAGCACCGTCACTTCCTTGGCTCTGTAGCCACGCTCGTGCTCGACAACTTTGCCTGTCATCGCCACCAGGCCGACTGCAATGCGTTCCACAGCAATCGCCGAATGGGCGTCGAGAATCTCCCCGATCTCCTTGGCTGCGTAGATCCCGCACGGAGGACTTGAGCATTGCCCCTCGGTGTGGGGGACGTCTTCCTGGTCGTTGCTGCTCCCGCACAGCGCGGTGAGCGAGCGGTGCTTCCAATGCTGGCGGTAGCCATGCAACCCGTTCTCCTCGAGTTGCCATACCCGAAAGCCCAACACAGGGTCAGGAGACCACGACGGGCCATGTTCGAGCCTGATCCGATGAATGACGTCGTTCAGGAAGTAGCGGAGGGTTTTCTCCACGCCTGCCACCTCCGTTTCGAGGACGTCGATCTCGCGCTGAATTCGCCGTAGGCGGTCCCGGAGGTCTCGCAGGTTCGCCTGGCGACGTCTCTGGTTTCGAAGGAGGCCTTCGAGCTCCGGCGGGGAGTCGGCGACTCCGTACTTGAGTCGAAGTCGCTCCCACTCCTGTCGTAGCTTGGGGATGCTCGTCTCCGCCATGTCGTGAGAACCTACTACAACGCTCGAACGTATGTTCGAGAAGAAGGAAGCAGAGTTTCGCGAGTCTCCATTTCAGGGCCAGTCAACTGCCGAAAATCCGCGAGTAAGACGCTCGTCGAACATACGCTTGCCGGGATGCTCGACGACATGGACATGGTCCTTCTCGACTTCGAGAGGGGATGGGCGAACGCGACCGGGCCGAAAGATCGGATGATCGAGCTATGTCTCGGTCTGTCTTCTGAGGCCTATTACGCGCGCCTCCGTGAGCTGATTTTCGATGCGCCTGCCCGAGCCCACGATCCCCTGACGCTTCGTCGCCTCGAGCGGATGTTGGACGACGGCAGTTGCCTCGAGGGAGCCGGCTGATGTCTTCAAAGGGGCGTCACTCAGGTGACGGAGGCAGCTTCTATAGAGATCTCGTCATCATGGTGTTGGCAATCCTGGCCGTAGGTGCCCTCGTGTTCTTTTTGCTGTTTGTGTTCGCCGGCGACACGGCTTCGATCACCACAACCACGAGCTCGACGACCACGACGTCGACATCGACCACCCTCGGCGAAACATCGACCTCGGTCGTGGACACGAGCTCCACAACAACGACCTCGACGACGATCCCGGTCCGCGCAAATGAGGATGTCCGAGTGGTTGTCTTGAACTCGATCGGAGTCGCTGGAGTCGCGGGGCGCTTCACCCAGGAGCTGGCCGATCTCGGCTATCAGACGCTGCAGGCCGATGACTATCGCCCCGAGCAAGATCCGACGCGCATTTGGTTCCGGGAGGGCTTCTCTGCCGAAGCCAACCAACTGGCGCAATACATGCTGGAGGACAGCGGCACCGAGACGCTTGTCGAGCCTCTGCCGGACGAGACACTCAAGCCCGGCGCTGATCTGATCGTCGTCCTGGGTACCGGATACCAGGAATGACTCACGCCGCTCCCCGGAGACGGGGCGGTAAGACCTGGGCGCTCCCTGCGGCGGCCGTTGCCATCGTGGGCCTCGCGATGGCCATCGGTTGGCTGAGCCGCTCGATCGCCCTCGACGCCGCGTCATGGTGGATGGTCTGGCTGGCCTTGGCTGCAGTCGGATTCTGGAGCCGTGGCATGACGATTGGTGCGTGGCGTGTGCCAGGTCTGATTGCGGTATCGAGCGTTGTGATAATCGCCGTCTTCGTGTTCGGCCACCTGCAGGGCTGGAGCTTGATGCCATCGTCTGCAGGGCGCTTGAGCGGAAGCCCGGATGGGGCCGTGGCAACCGCCTCTCTTTCAGCTCGACTGCCCGAAGGGGGCCTTTCGGTTGAGGCCGGAGAGTCGGGAAACCTCTATGTCGTCGAGCCGTTGAGGCTTGGCGGACGAGTTGCCCCCGCCGTGGCGACCGAGCGATCTCAGCAAGGCAACGTGTCGATCGAGTTTGCCCAGCAGGATGATCCCGGTCTTCTCCGTTGGAGAGGGTGGGATTTGCGTCTGTCGAGTCTCCCGGTGTGGACACTGACCCTCGAAGGCCAAATCGACGCCGACCTGACCGATCTGTCACTCGAGAACCTGCAGATCATCGGTGCTGGAGCCGTCTCTCTGGGGCACGTAACCCGGAGCACACCCGTGACCGTGTCGGGCGACTTTGTGATCACCGTGCCCCCGGACACTCCGGTGCGAGTGATAGGCCCTGCGCAGATCCCAAATGGATGGGAGAGAACCGATAGCGGCGCGTCGTCGCCGGAGCAGGGCCAGGGATGGGTCATCTCGATAGGTGAGGGATCCGTGGTTGAGGTCAGAGCCGACTGACCCACCAGGTACACTCGATCCGTGTCTACCGACCGCCTCAGACGAATTGCCCTGATCGTCTGGATCACGGTCGGCTCGATCCTCTTGTTCGCGATGTTCCTGTACGTCGCGGGACTGATTCGCATCATCTGGTTGCCCGTCGTCTTCGCCGCAGGGCTCGTCTTCCTATTGGAGCCGACGGTTCGCGCTTTCGATCGGGTCGGGTTTCGCCGTGTATTCAGCGCCTTCTTTGCGTTGATTGCGCTGGCCGGCTTCGTCATTGCCATCGTGGTTCTGGTCCTACCGACCATCCGCGATCAGGCGACGGAGTTCATCGAGCGATTGCCCGAGCTGTGGACTGCCCTGACAGATTGGATCGGCAACGTGGCTGCTCGACTGGGATACGACGTAGACGAGCTGCTCACCCAGGAGGCCCTCGAGGAATGGCTGAATGACCCGGCCAACCAAGAGACTCTTCAGAACCTCATCTTTGGTTTCGGCGCTGGCGCCGGAACAGTGATTCGGGGAGTCACCGAGGCGATTCTCGTGGTCGGGCTGGCGCCAGTTCTGGCGCTTTACGTCCTCATCGACCTCGAGAAGTACCGGGAGCAAGCCCTCGAGCTGACACCACCCCAACACCGGGAAGAATTCGCCTTCGTTGGTGCCGAGGTCCTCGCGTCTCTGGGATCTTTTGTTCGCGGTCAGCTGCTCGTTGCCTTCATAGTCGGCGTGGCCTCGTCGATCGGCATGTGGGCCATCGACCTGCCTTTTTGGCTGCTCATCGGGATGCTGGCAGGGATCCTCAACCTGATTCCGTTCCTCGGGCCCGTTGTTGGGGGAGCCCTTGCTGCAGTCGTCGGCCTGCTCAATGGAGATGTGACCCAATCGGTGTGGGCAGTCGTGATCTTCACCTTGATCCAACAGGTGGACAACCACGTCATCACACCTCTGGTGCAACGAACTCGGGTCAAGCTGTCACCGTTTGTCATCGTCCTCGCTCTGATAATCGGTGGCTCTCTCGCCGGCCTCCTCGGAGTCCTGATTGCAGTTCCCGTGACCGCTGCCGTCCGGATCATCCTGGGTCACCTTTGGAGGACGCGCGTTCTGGGTCAGTCCTGGCAGGAGGCAAGCGACGCCATGTTCGAGGTGACAGAGCCCCCGGAGCGGATAGCCGGAATCCGGAGAAGAGGGGCGGACTCGCAGAGCCGGCTATTCGACACCTCTGAGATGCAGAGCTGGCAGCAAGGTGACGCACCGCCGTCGGGAGGTGTGAAGTCGGAGCCAAAGCCTGAGACGCCCACCGAATCCAAGCCCACGACGGGGAAGCACTCCGAAGAGCTGTACTGACGAAGCGGAATCTTGGGAAAGAGTTCTCACGCCCCTTCCGACCGCCACAACCATGTGGCGGCCACCTTCCCCGCACGCCTCCGGCTCCGGGGAAGGAAGAGGTCTCACGCCCCCTTCCGACCGCCATTCTGAGAAGGAAGAAGGGAGAGGGGCTACCTCAGATGTCGCCCAGGTAGGCCTCTCGCATCTGGGGGTTGGCCATGAGGGCCTCGGCTGTGTCGTCGAGGACGATCCGGCCGGTCTGCAGTACATAACCCCTGTCGGCTATCGACAACGCCATGTTGGCGTTCTGCTCGACCACGAAGACCGTGGTTCCGGCTTTGTTGATCCTGTCGATGATCTCGAAGTTCTGGGCGACGAGCTTGGGCGCCAAACCCATGGAAGGCTCGTCCATGAGCAGCACCTTGGGTCGGGCCATCAGGGCACGCCCCATCGCCACCATCTGCTGCTCTCCACCGGAGAGAGTCCCTGCTTTCTGGGCGAGTCGCTCTTTCACGCGCGGGAACAGATCGAATACCCGGTCGTAGTCTTCGGAGAGGTCCTCGCCATGACGCAGGTAGGCGCCGATCTCGAGGTTCTCTCGGACGGTCATCCTCTTGAAGAGGCGGCGGTTCTCGGGAACCATCGTGACACCGTTGGCAACACGCTGCGCCGTGCTCCAGCCGTTGACATTCTCCCCATCCAGCTCGACATGCCCTGTCGTCGGCGGGACGTAGCCGAGGATCGTCTTGAGAGTGGTTGTCTTGCCCGAGGCGTTGCCACCGAGCAAACAGACCATCTCCCCGGCGTAGATCTCGATGTTGGCGTCTTTGAGGATGTGGACCGCGCCGTAGTGGGTATTTACGTCCCGGAAGGCGAGGACCGGAGTGCGGTCACTCATACTCGCTCTCCTCATCGTCGCCGGCCTCACCATGTGGACGCCCGAGGTAGGCCTCGATTACGTCTTCGTTCGTGGACACGGTGTCATAGTCGCCCTCCGCGATCTTGACTCCATGGTCGAGGACCACCACGCGGTCGGACACGTTCTTGACCACTTTCATGTCGTGCTCGATGATCACAACCGTCAGCCCCCGATCGCTGCGTAGCTTGCCGATCAGCTCGGTGAGCTCGACGGTCTCTTTCGGATTCATTCCTGCCGTGGGCTCGTCGAGCAGGATGAGCCGGGGCTCGGTCGCCATGGCTCTGGCGATCTCGAGGCGGCGCCGATTTGCGTACGAGAGCACGAACGCAGGCTGGTCATGGCGATAACCGGCGAGTCGGGTGCCGAAGAATGAGAGGACCTCTTTGGCGTTGTCCTCGATCATCTGCTCCTCTTCCCGCTGCGCCTTGGTCTGGAAGATCGTGCCCCATATGCCTTGCTTGGTCCGGCAGTGCTGACCGACCATGACATTCTCCAGCACAGTCAGGTTCGGGAACAGCCTCACGTTCTGGAACGTGCGGGCGATGCCGCGCTTGGTGATCTCATTGGGGAGGTGACCCGCCACGTTGTCGCCGTCGAAGACGATGGTCCCATCATCCGGTGGGAACATGCCGGAGATGACATTGAAGAACGACGTCTTGCCGGCTCCGTTGGGCCCGATGACCGAGACGATCTCGCCCTCGTCGATGTGAAAATCGACCCCTCCAAGGGCCTTGATGCCCCCGAACTGCTTCTCCAGCCCCCGGATCTCCAGAAGGGGCATCAGACGGACGCCTCCGGTTCCTCGATGAAGGATCCCTTCTTATCGAGCCAGGCATCTTGGGCTGCCTCTTCCTGATGAAGCTCACGGCTCCGTCTGACCGACGGAAGCAGCCCTTCCGGTCGCTGCAACATCATGTAGACCAGAATCGCCCCGTAGATGAGGAGCTTGAACTCTGCGAACTCCCCTAGAAGCCCCTGGGACTTCGGTCCTCCCAGCACACCGATGAGGATCAGGGCACCGAGTGCGACTCCCCGGATGCTCCCCATTCCACCGACGATGACCACGACGAGGATGATGATCGACACGAGAACGTCGAACGAGTTGTGGAAGACGGTTCCCACCTTCGCCGAGAAGAGGGCCCCGGCAAAGGAGGCGATTATCGCGCCCGTCACGAAGGCCAGCAGCTTGGCTTGGACGGTGCTGATCCCAATGGCCTCTGCAACGTCTTCGTCTTCACGCATCGCCGCCCAAGCCCGCCCGATGCGCGACTCCTGCGTCCGATAGGAGATGTATGCGGCCACACCGACCAGGAGCATGGTCATGTAGATGAACAACTCGGGGGATGTCCCGGAGACGGAGGTCGCTCCGAGCGGAATCCCCGGGATTCGGGTGATTCCCTGGGCCCCACCGAGGAATGGGGTGAGCCAGTCGGAGAGGATGAGGATGCGGACGATCTCACCAAAGCCGAGGGTCACGATGGCCAGGTAGTCGCCACGCATGCGAATCACCGGCGTGCCCACCAGGACACCGGCTATCGCTGCCAGGACCATGACAACCGGGAGGGCCACCCACCAGTTCAGTTCGGGAGAGAAGGCGGGGCTGAGAGGAGAGGTCAGAACCGCCATGCCATAAGCGCCGACGGCGAAGAAGGCCACGTAGCCGAGGTCGAGCAGGCCGGCCAGCCCGACCACGATGTTGAGCCCGAGACCCATGAGGATGAACAAGGCGACGTTGATCAACAGCTCGTTGACGATGCCGCCGACCAGCATCGGGAGGACTATGACCAGGAGGGCTGCCACGCCAATGAGAGACCAGCGCAGTCGCGAACCTGCCTCGGAGTCCTTCGCCATCTGCGTGAGCTCGGCCCGCCTTCCCTTGTACCGAACACCGAGCCACCAGGCGAGAACGCCAATGATGATCGCACTCCAGATGTGGAGGCCGCCGCCCCGGGCATAGATGAGGTCGACGATGGCGTCCACCTCGATGACGTCGGATACCACCAGCTCGAACAGAGAAAACAGGATGACCCAGATGGCGGAGCGGAAGACGCCTTCGCGCGGCTCGTCATCCAAACCGTATATGGCCCCACCGGCCGCCCCGGCCAACGCCGACGCCACGATCAGGACCACCGAGCCCAGTCCCAACCCAAAGTCGAACGTCATCATGTCAAACATGCGGTCGTTGATGTTGGGGAAGAATTCCGATAGGTCGAATGGGTTGACGGCGAGCATGAAGACCACGGCGAACACGCCGGCGATCAGACCGGCAACGAGCCCCTTTTGCGCGCCTTGCGCCACGTCGTGCTCGGGCTCCTCGAGAACACTGACCTTGCCCCGTGCCGCCATATGCCCGGCGATCGCGGGCGCCAGGAGAAGAGTGAGGTAACCGAGGCTGAGTATCGGGCTGATGAGTATGCGCTCGTCGAAGCTGACCAGCATCCCAATGGCACCGGTGAATGCCATGATGGCTCCGCCTATGAGCCCCCACCTCCTGGTGAGAGGATCGAGGCTCATACCCTGTCCTCCGACCCCAGTCTCTCACCCAGAAGCCCGGTGGGCCTGAAGATGAGGACGAGGACCAACGCCGCGAACGCAACCGCGTCTTTGAGCTGGCTCACCGCCGGAATTCCGAGCCCGGCGAGGACGAGCTGTGGGCCGACACCCTCGAAGAGCCCGAGTAGAACACCTCCGAGCATCGCTCCGGGCATGTTGCCGATACCACCAAGGACGGCCGCCGTGAATGCCTTGATGCCGGGCAGGAATCCAGTCAGGAAGTCGACGCCACGGAAGAGAAGCGCCCAGAGCAATCCCGCGACTCCGGCCATCGCCCCACCGACGGCAAAGGTGGTGACGATCGTCTTGTCGACGTCGATGCCCATCAGGCCTGCGATCTCCTTGTCCTCGGCGACCGCCCGCATCGCAGAGCCCGTCTTGGTCTGGGTGACGAAATACCAGAGCCCGATCATCGAGACGACGGCGACACCGATGACGAGGAGACGCGTTCCCGCGATGGGTATGCCAAGGATGTCGACGTTGCCGGAGAGCTGCGACGGTGCGGGTGGATAGTTGCGAATGGCGACACCGAACAACCCTGCGAACGAATACTGGACGAAGAACGAGACGCCGATCGATGTGATCAGTGGTATCAGGCGCGGAGCGCCACGGAGGGGACGGTATGCCACCCTCTCGATCGCCACGGCGACCAACGTCGATGTGATCATCGCGACGACAAGCACCACGAGGATCGAGATCCAGGGGTTCGAGTCCCAAAAACCGTTCTCAAAGAGCATGGTGGCCGAGATCAGCCCAACCATGGTCCCGGACATGAAGACCTCACCGTGGGCGAAGTTGATGAAGCCCAGAACGCCATAGACCATCGAGTAGCCGAGCGCGATCAGCCCGTACATCGACCCGGTCGAGATCGAGGAGACAATCAGGTCGCGCCAGGCCGCAGCCGAAGGCCCCTCACCATCCGCGAACTGTTGGATCGATCCGACCACCCCAACGACGATTGCGATGAGTGCCGCGACGCGCAAAAACCAGAGAAATCCGTCGACCCAATTGAATTTGAATCGGCGGGATCGTACGGGCTCCGGAGCGACTTCGGTTGACACGTGCGGCGGAACAATAAGCGAAAGCCCCGGATCTGGCTACCCAGACCCGGGGCTTTCTTGGTTTTGCCTACTTGTTCGGAGGGCTTAGCTCTCCGGGTAGGTGTAGAGGATGTTCGACTTGCTGGCCTGGTGGTCAGCGAGGTTGTTGTGCTGGAAGATGGAGATCACGGCAGCGCCGCAGTCACCGTATTCATCACAGCTGATCTCGCCGATGAGGCCGTTGAACCCGCTGATACCCGTGAGGTACTCGCGCAGCTCGGCACGGTCGATGTGGATGGTGTCTCCATCAACGACGGCGACCTCTTCGATGGCCATCAGCAGCATGGTCGTGGCGTCATATGCATGACCCCAGAAGTCCGCCGACGGGGCCTCACCGAACTCGGACTCGTAGTCCTCGAGGAACTGCGCGCCGTTGAGGTCGGTTGCCTCGTTGGTGTTCTCGGCGAAACGGGTGTCAGGACCTGAGAAGTACATGCCCTCCGACTCCGGAAGGTTCATGAAGTTCTCGACGCTGATCCCGTCTGCCCCCATCCACTCGACGTTCTCCAGGCCGGAGACGCCGGGTGCCTGCTGGACGATGAACGTCGCTTCTGCCGGGAAAATCGGCATGAAGATCAGCTCAGGACCTGCAGCGGCGACCTCGGTGAGGACCGGGACCATGTCGGTCTGGCCCACCGTGACCGCGGTGTGGATGACGATCTCACCACCAAGCTCCTCGAATGCGTTCTCGAACGCAGTCGTGAGGCCATTGGTGTAGGGGTCACCGTCGTGGATCAACCCAACCTTGGTGAGGCCGAGGTTGTTGAACACGAAGTTGGCGGCCGCCTGACCCTGGAAGAGGTCGTTGTGCGCGGTCCGGTAGTAACCCTCGTAGTAGTTCTCACCAGCAGTTCCCTCGAGGTCCGAGGTGAGGCTGGGAGAGGTGTTCGAAGCCGAGATCATGGCAAGGCCCGCATCGTTGATGATGGGCATGGCGCCTGATGCGGCACCGGAACACGAGGTACCGATGACACCGACAACCTGCTCATCAGAAACGATCGTCTGAGCGGCCTGCTGGCCACCCTCTGCGGAGCAAAGGTCGTCGAGACCGGCTCCGACTTCTACGTCGTGGCCATGGATCTGGCCGTAGTCCTCAACGGCCATGCGAATCGCACGCTCGTTGGGGATACCAAGGAATGCGACTTCACCGCTGATCGCGTTGAGAGAACGGATCTGGATGGCCTCGCCGGCTTCAACCGTCACGGCACCCAATTCACCGGCCTCGAACTCGGCTCCGCTGTCACCACATGCGGCGACAACGAGCGAGAGCACTCCGATGACAGCGAGGAAGCGCAAACTCCTCTTTTTATTCATATATTTCCTCCGTTGGTTTGTTGAGACGCGACCAAAGTCGTGACTCAGGGCGAAACTTTAGACCCATAGGCGATTTGTGACACCTCAAGTCGACCCATTTCCGGCCCACACAAGTTAGCTCGTCGGGCGTTTGCAGCGTGTTTCTCGGGGGTGAAATGGAGGTCTGCCCGGTGTCGGGAAGGGTGACCTGGGACGCTGGCTGCGGCCTTGGACGCGGCTACTAGCTCCCGATCTGCCGCTACCTTGAAGGGGTGGACAGAAGCTGCTCGCACGGCTTGACCCGGGTCGTCTGCCCGAGATCGTCGAGGTTGGTTTGCCCGACGCTATAGAAGTCGATCTCAGCGGACCCGACCAGCCGCCCCGCCGATCTGGCGATAGGCGCGCTCTCGAGAGCAAATGGGCGTGGTTCGGACTCGGGTTGGGGCTCGGTCTTGCTGTAGCGGCCTTGCTCTCCATCTCGGCCAGCAGGCCACCGGGTGACGAGGGCGTGGCGGGTGGGACCACGACAACGACAACCATGGCGCCGCGGGAGCCGGCCCCGATCGGGATCTCAGAAGAGGTCCCGGGCTTCCCCGACGGTCTGAACGTTCTCGTTTCGCCTGGAGAGGGCCGTGCATTGGAAGTGCTCACCTGGCCCCTCATCGGCGAGCCCGCATACCGCTCAATTCCTGTAGGCGACCTCGACATCGCAGGCACAGCGCGTTTCGATGTGTCTGGACAATTCCTCGCCGTCGCTTCGGCCACACCAGATGCGGTGATGCTTCAAGCCGGCCGGCCGAACACGTTTGGAATCGTCGCCAGCGGGATCAACGCCTTTGTGTGGCATGACAGCGAACCTGCCGACCTCGCCTGGACGAGGGTCGTCGAAAACGCGACCTTCGGGGACCAGCTGCAGGTCTGGGTGAGTGACGACGCCCAGCCGGGTGAGATCGTCTTCTCCGAGACGGGATCCTTCGTGGGCCAGCTCGGAGCCTGGGGAGATTGGGGCTTTGCGATCGTCGGCAGGACCGGCATCTCCGAGGGATCACCCACATTCGTCACCCGTGTGTACGACCCGACCGGAGACGTTCTGGCCGAGCACGAGGGTTGGATCGTCGCTTCTCACGGGAATGGCAGGCTGCTGTTGGAGCACACAGGCGAGCTCCGGGTCGTGCATGTCGGCTCCGATGAAGTGATCGGAATCACCGGGGCCGACCTGACCGGTGATGTGGTCGCAGGCGGCGAGTTCTCGCCCGATGGGAATCGTGTCGCAGTCACGAGTTTCGCCGGTGTCAGCGTCGTCAACCTCGATGACGGGTCGGTTTCAAACCACTCGATCAGAGCAGGCAGCCCGTCGATCGACTGGTCCTCGGACGGTCGATTCCTGGCAGTGAGCCTCTTCCGGGGCGTGGCGATCATCGATACGAACAACGGAGAGATCCATACGATTCTCGACTTGCAGACGACACGAGCGGTGTCTGCGGTCCCCATTGGCGGCGTGTAGCGCCTTGATTGCTTGCTGGGCCACCGATGTAGCCTCAGCGGGATGTCTGGCAGCGGTCCAATAGAAGAGATAGCGGCAAACGACTCCTATGCCCGCGTGGCAGAAGGCACGGTCATCGAAGTCTTCGACGACGGGCTGTTCCTGGATCGCACCGTCTTTTACGCAAGGGGAGGGGGGCAGCCCGGTGACGTCGGGACGATTCAGTGGGACGGAGGCTCGGTGGAGGTGCTCGACACCATCCGACGTGACGGCAAGCCTTTCCACGTGGTGGCGGAAGGGGCGGCGCTGCCCGATCCGAGCACGGCAGTGGAGGCGACGATCGATTGGGCGCGTCGATATCGGACGATGAAAGTTCACACCGCCCTCCACGCTCTGTCGGGGCTGGTGTTCCGCGACTATGACGCCAAGGTCACCGGTGGGAACATGACGCCCGATGGCGAAGCGCGGATGGATTTCGAGCTCGACGGGATCTCGGTCGAGTTCGGCCGCCAGGTGGAAGAGCAGCTCAACGCCGAACTAACCAAGGGATATCCGACGGAAATCCTCTACATGGCACGCGAAGAAGCACTGAAGGATCCCGACCTCATCCGGACCAAGGTGAATCTGATTCCCGAATGGGTTCAGGAGATCAGGGTGATCGACATCGTCGGTCTTGACAGGCAGGCCGACGGCGGGACCCATGTCGCGTCGACCCTCGAGGTTGGCCGGGTCGAGGTCGTCAAGACCGAGTCGAAGGGCAAGGCCAACAAGCGGATGCGGATCAGGCTGGTCTGAGCCGCGCCAAATCCGTAGATTCGTCACACTTGCTTGTTAGCAAGTACGGCCAATGATCGATTTCGTTCTTGGTGCCGCACTGGCCGGCCTCGCCGTGCGCGGCTGGCTCCGCGGGTTTGTTCGTGAGATCCTCGACCTGGTGGGGCTGGTTCTGGGCATCTGGGTCGCCTTCGCCCTCAGCGGGCCACTGGGCAATTTCCTCAGCGACCAGTTCGATGTGAGTCCCGAGGTGGCGAGGATTGGATCGGGGATATTGCTCTTCGTGCTCTTCGGTGTCGCACTCAGCATTGGGGCTCATTTCCTGTCCCAGGTCATGCGACTTCCTGGCCTCAACCTGCTGAACCGAATCGGGGGCGCTGCCGTGGCCTCGCTTTGGGGGGTCGCGTTGATCTTGGTGATCGTCAACTTCGCCAGTGTCCTTCCCCTCCCGGACGGCTGGTCTGACCAGTTGGAGGGCTCGACCGTGGTCGAGGCGATTGCCGGTGACGACGCGTTGCCCCAACGTCTGTTCGAGAGACTCGGCGATGACGGGATTCTTGCCTCCCTCTCGACTCTGCAATCACTGTTCGGGGCAGACAGGGCGGTACCTCAGGGCGAAGAGGTGCTCCAGATCCCACCGGCGCCTGCCGACGAGCTTCGCCAGGCTCGGGAGGAGACGGGAACCGCAGTCGACAGGCTCAACGAGTACCGGCTTGACAACTCGGTGGGTGCTCTGCTCGTCGCGCAGCCACTGACCAACGTCGCCGAGTCTCGCGCCACCCAGATGTACACATCCGGCCGGATCAGCCGCGACACGCCGATGGGCGGGTCGGTGTCGGACGATATCGCCGCCGCGGGGATCCTTCTCGAGATCGATGGGGAGGCCCTGGCTCTTGCTTCCACCACGCGGGCGGCCGTCGACGCCCTGCTTTCGGACACGGAAGCATCGGCACTCATCGGTTCGGCTGCCTACGACCGGGTCGGTATCTCGATTGTGGAGGGCCCGACCGGGTTGCTCCTGGTCGTGGTGCTGGGAGGGTGACCCCAGGTCTAGGGGCGCTGGCGCTCCCCGGTGCGCCGATGGACGACCGACCCGGCTTCTTCGTCGGTTGGCCTCGTTTTCCGGTTCCTCGTGATTGCCACATATCCGACGCCGCCCAGAACGATGACAGCTCCGATCATTTGGAGGAGAGACGGGCTCTCGGAGAAGAAGACGGCACCCCAGACCATCGTCAGGACGGGTTGAAGGAGAATGATCGTTGCGGTCTCCACTGCAGGAAGCCGTGGTAGCGCGTAACCGATGAGCAGCCATCCGAAGACCTGTGCCGTGAGTGCGAGAGCAATCAGCCAGCCGTGCGCTGGAAACGTCGGTACCAGGTCGAGGCCGCGTCCGAGGACGAGCCCGAGGAGCAGAGCACTGACGAAGGCTCCGACGGTTGCTTCCAGAAGCGGCCCCGCGGGCGGGGCGAACGTGGTGTTGGAGGCTCGGTAACCCAGTATGAAGGCGGAGTAGAACATCGCAGCGACCAATGCGAGGACGGCACCAAGCACCGGGTTCGACCCGAAAGCGCCTTCCTGGCCGAGTCCGCTGACCAGAGCGACTCCGAATAGCACTACCGGCACGGCCCCCATCGTGCGTCTGTCTGGGCGCTCCCTGTGGACCAACCAGGCTCCCAACGCCACCCAGATCACCTGTGAGTTGGCGATCAGGGTGGCCAGGCCGGCCCCGATGAAGTTGATCGCCTCGTGCCACAGCACGATGTCGATCCCGAGCATTAGGCCTGCCGCGAAGCTGAGCCATCGGCGTTTGGCCGAGCGTCTGTCGCTGTCCCGGCGCCACCACCAGATGAAGAACAGGACGGGGGCGGCGTACAAAGCCCTGAATACCGCTCCCGTTATCGGGTCGACATCGGACAGAGCAAAATAGATCGCTGAGAAGGAGATGGTGACGGCGCCGACCAGCGCAGCCACGATGACGCGGCGCGAATCCGGATTCCCGGCTGCCTCCGTTGTCTCCATCTGCGCAGATTAGGGATCGCGTGTGGCCACACCGAGTTCAGCTGGCGGCGAGCTCCTTGTACTCCTCGAAACTCGCCTGTAGCGCTGCGACGAAGCGATCGGAGTCGGGGAGCGCGTCGTAGTCCGCATGGACTCCCCACAGCAGGCGGCCGTCGTACGAGAAGAGCGCAACTCCGACTCCGTGCTGCGCCCACAGGGGCACAAGGGGGTAGTTCGCCAGCATCCGTGACTCGAGAAGATACATGGGGAATTGGGGTCCCGGGACGTTGGTGATCGTCATGTTGAATGGCCGGAGACGTGGCCCGGCGAACCGATTTGCCATGGAAAGGAGCGTGATCGGCGTGCCGGAGCTGACCTCGACCAGCGTTGAGGCACCGAGCGCCTGATTGGTCTCCTTCAGCTGCACAGTTCTCTCGCTGATCAGCTCGAGGCGCTTGGCCGGGTCCGGCTCATCGATGGGGATCTCCAGGAGCCACATCGCGACCTGGTTCCCGAGCGCTCCTCGCTGATCAGACGCCCTCGTCGAAACCGGGATCATGGCCCTGAATTCCGATCCGGTCACGTCGAAATCGCGTTCCTCGATCAAGAACTTGCGAATTGCGCCGGTTGTGATCGCGACGATCGTGTCGTTCAACGAGCCACCGAGTGAGTTCTTGATGCTCTTCACCGCGTCGAGAGGCATCTCGGTCCAATCGAACCGGCGGTTGGGTCCTATGTCGGGGTTGAGGGGGGTGCGGTCCGACGGCCGGAGCCAACCCGACCTCAGGGAGCTGACGGCGGCGGCGGATTTGTCGAGGGCCCGGTCTGAGATCTCTTTCGTGTCCCGGATCGCCTCGGTCAGGTTGCCCAATCTGTCCATCAAGCGCCTGGTGGCGCGCGCAGCCTCAGCGACGGCGAGTTGGCTCGATGTCGGAGCGGGACGCGGCTCCCAGTCAGGTGATTCTTCGATCTCGGAATCGGGGACCACATTGAGGAGGATGGTCGTCAAGTCGACCCCAGATAGGCCGTCGATCATCGCATGGTGGATCTTGGCGATCAGCGCGAATCGATCGCCCTCGAGGCCCTCGACCACCCACAATTCCCACAGCGGCTTCTCCCGGTCGAGAGACGTCGACATGATCCGGCCGGCCAGAGCTTTCAGTTGCTGTTCGGTGCCCGGTCGTGGGAGAGAAGTGTGACGCACGTGGTAATCGAAGTTGAAAGCCGAGTCATCTACCCACACCGGCCTTCTGTCGTAGGGAACCCACTCGAGACGCTGGCGGTAGCGAGGGATGTACTGGAGCTTGGCGAGGATGTGAGCCCTGATCCGTTCAATGTCGATCCCACCGCTCTTCGTCGTCATTGGCTCGGCGTCAAACAGCGCGATACCGGCAACATGCATGTGAAGCGAGCGTGTCTCGAGCGCCAGGAATGACGAGTCGAGAAAGGTGAGCGGTTCGTAGTGGAAGTCAGACATCCACTAGCGAAGATAATCGCTCGTGGCGGGGCCGGAGTCGCCCGGCATTCCGTGCGACTCTCGCTCGGCCTTCGTTGGCCTCAGGCCGGACGGGCGACGGTGGGCTCGACGTGTGGCGAGTCCTTCCGTGTCAGGACTATTACCTGATCGGTGTCGGCGAGGCTCACACCAGTTGTGAGCGGGAAGGTGTCGTTGGAGCCGACCACGACAATCGGGAAAGACTCTCCGGCGACCAAGCCGTTTTCCTCTCCAGGCTCAGGGTTGACCCGGAATCGCGTGACCGTCGCCCCGCCGGTAGCGATGGCATGTTCCCAGTCCGCCAGCGACTCCGGAGCGTGGATGACCTCGATGCCGGAGCCGCGAAGCTGGCCTTCGAATGTCTTGAGGTCCGATTCACGCAGCAGCGACACGACTTCCGGCACTCCGAGTTCCGAAGCGAGTTGCACCGAGAGGAGGTTGGCTTCGGCGTTCGGGGTAGCCGCGATCAACCGGGCAGCCTGATCGACGCCGGCTTCCATGAGCGTCGCCTCTTCGAATCCGCTGCCCGAAATGACCCGCAGCCCATCTTTGGCGGCCGCTCGCTGGTTCGCCCGGTTCGGGTCGATCAACACAACCGGAGTTGTCTCTGCGAGCAACTTGGCGAAGGTCCGTGCAATCGGGCCCGCTCCAACGATGACGGTGTTGGTGCGATCGCCGGCCCTGACGAGCTCTCCTCGTCTTCGAAGCCAATTGACCCCGATCGTCAAGAGCACCGGCACTGTTGCAGTCGTGAAGATCGCCATGAACACGAGAATCGAAAACACTTCCGTGTCGATGATCCCTTGTGCGAGCGCAATCTCGGCCACGATGATCTCAACCGCTCCCCGCCCGTTCATCCCCGTTCCAAGCACGATCCCTTCACGCCACCCGAGCCCCGTCGGCAGGTAGAAGAGAGCTGTGCCGACCACTTTGGCAACCGTCGCCACGACGATGACAAGGACCAAGAGGAGGAGGTCGGTCTGGAAGACTCCCAGGGACACTTCGAACCCTGCGGTCACGAAGAAGACCGGAGCCAGCGTCCCGACCGAGACCGTGGCGAGTCTTTGCTGAACTTCTCGGGACGCCTTGGCCGTCATCACCCCGGTGTCGATGAAGAGGCCCGCGACGAAGGCACCGAGTATGGCGTGAATGCCGGCCAACTCGGCGGCCCACGCCATTGTCAGGCCAAATGCAATGACGGCCAGGAGTGCGCGCCCCCTGTCCGGATCGGCTATTCCTGGGAGCCGGGACAGACGGGGAAGGCCCCAGCGACCGATGATCAGCGCGACGAAGCCGAATCCGATCGCCTTGATCCCGGCGATTCCCGCAGTGGCGAGGGAGATGCCTCCCTCGGTCCCGGGACCGATTATCGACGCGAAAGCAACCAACACTGCAACGTCGGAGATCAGGGCGGCCGCCACCAGGACATGCGCGATCCGGGTGTCCAGGATCTTCAGGTCCACGAGAATTCTCGACTTGGTGGCCAGCGAGGTCACGCCCATAGCCAGGCCGACGAAGATCGCCTCGAGCAGTGTCCGGTCGAACCAGAGCATGAGGACGATACCCAGCGCAGTTGGCACGATGAACCCACCGAAGGCCGCCATCAATCCGGGCATAGACGCGCGGCGGAGATCGCGCAGCTGCAGGTGCATTCCTATGTACAGCATCATCAGGAGGACTCCGAATTCGCCGAGGATCTCCAGCGCTTCGTTGCCACTTATGAGGCCAAGGAGCGGGGGCCCCAGGAGGATCCCTGCGATCAGCTCTCCCAGGATGGTGGGATATCCGAATCTCGACGCCAGCTTGCCGCCGGCTGCGGCGGCGGCAAGCACCAGGGCGATCATGATTATCTCGTTGTGCATCAGACTGCCTCTGGCTGGCGCAGCGACCTCGACTGCGCGGAGAGCACATGAATGAGAAGTTCCTCCGGCTTCCCTCTGACGCACTCCGAGATCTCGTCATCCACACGCACGAGCTCCGACACGGGAGTCCACGAGACCGGGAGGTTGTCCCAGAAAGCCGCCGCACTCGGGCAGGTGCGCGCAGCGATCACGAGCTTCGGATGCTGCAGCTGATCGTTGACGAGATGGAAAGTCGATGCCGATCCATCGATCACTCGATCCGAGACCACGAGGGTGTTCCAGGCAAGGAGGCCCGGGTCGACTTTCGCTGTCCGGAATCTGACGAAGTCGAATGAAGTCTTGTCAGGGTTGGCGTGGCAGAAGCATGGACCGTAGAACAGGGTCCAGATCTGACGCTCGGCAGCCAAATCGCTCATCTGTAACCTCGCCTTCTCTGATTCGGGCTCCGTTACCTCTCAATTGTCCAGCGTCGACATGACGCTGCCGTCCCAGTTGTGTGACAATCTCGTGACAATCAAGACGCCCTCTTCTACCTGCCGTAGCATCGAGGAGAACCATTGGACGTTTGCTCAGAAATGACCCGGGTTTCAGCGCCGACGATGCGGTCGCAATGACAGGGCCGACCGGTGGCGGCCGGGAGAGGATTCTGGTCGTCGAGGACGACGGACGGCTGAGGGATGCGCTCAGGCTCGCCCTGGAGGAAGAAGGCTATGTCGTCGACGGAGTGGCGGATGCCCGCGCCGGTATGGAGGCGTTTGCCGAGAAATCCCCTGACCTCGTCCTGATCGACCTGGTTCTGCCCGGCGGTAGCGGGCTGGACCTGTGCAAGGAATTGAGGAGGGACCACGACACCCCGATCATCATCATCACGGCGCGGGACGACTCTCATGACGTTGTGGCCGGACTCGAGTCGGGTGCCGACGACTACGTCACGAAGCCGTTCGTCTTCAAAGAGCTCTCGGCCCGAATCCGCGCCCTTCTTCGCAGGTTCCGCATGGCCGATGACGGAGCCGGCCAATCCCGGATGGTGTTCGGCGATCTCGAGATCCTCCCAGACGAAGGGCGTGTCATCAGAGCTGGCGAGGACGTGGCGCTCACCCGAACCGAGTTTCTGCTCCTCTGTGAGCTTGCCGGGAGCAACCGGAGAGTTCTGAGCCGGGAGCGGCTGCTGGACGGCGTCTGGGGTTACACATACTTCGGCGATGGCAGGGTGGTCGACGCCCACATCCGCAGGCTTCGGAAGAAGATCGAGCCCGACCCGTCACAACCGCGATACGTGTTGACGGTCCGGGGCCTTGGGTACAAGTTCGATCCGCCGACAAACGACTCGGCCTAATGCTGGAGGGATCCACTCAGCCCCGCGGGCGCCAGGGACGGTTCGGGCTCCGCGGCCGAATCGTCATTCGCTTCGCTTCGATTGCCCTACTCCTCTCCTTGACGTTGGGGCTGGTCACGTATCTCACCGTTCGCCAGATAGTGGTGGAGAATCGAGAAGAGTCGGCGATCGACCAGGTGGCGCGAGATGCTCTCCTGCTGGAGGCGGTCGGGCCGGACTCGACGAATCCCAGCGAGTTGCTCGCATCGATGCGGCCACCGTCACGGTCGACGCCTCTGTTCCTCGCGGAAGGACGTTGGTTTGCTGCCTCACTACAGGTGAGGCCGGAAGATCTCCCACAGGACCTCGTCGAGACCGTGGTATCGGGCGTCTCCGCACGGCAATTCACGAGACTTGGCCCTTCGCCTGTGCTCGTCGTCGGAACGCCTCTGCGGGCGGACCTCGGGGCGTACTTCGAGGTCTTTCGTCTTGACGACATCGAGGCCACACTGTCGGCCCTTTTGACAGTCCTGATGATCGCTGGGCTAGGGACCACCATTGCTGGAGCCCTCCTTGGATGGGTCATGGCCGGCCGCGTGCTTCAGCCCTTGCACCAGGTGGCAGGTGTTGCCCAGCAGATCGCGGCCGGAGAGTTGGAGAGCCGCATCGACGAGACTCTGGACCGCGATCTGCTCACTCTCACGTCATCGTTCAACCGGATGGCGGATGCGCTACAGGAGAGGATCGCACGGGAGGCACGATTTGCATCTGATGTGGCCC
>QQVI01000081.1 GCA_003388545.1 Actinomycetota bacterium | reverse complement strand
GTTCGCCAAAGGCTCCGGGGGGAGAAGGTGTTGTGATGCGATGTGGGGCGGTCTTGAGGAGGAGAAGGAAGAACCGCCGGGGAGAGCGGTTTCCGCCCCACATCGCAAGCTTGGGAGGAAGCTCCCGTGAGTGGATCTTGTGATCCAATTCACAAGAGTCAGACGTTACAACCGCTTGCTCCGGTTCCCTATTCCCGAGATTGACGTCCGACAGGTGATTTCCCACTCTGAGCAGGGATTGATTCCGATCTCGTTGTGACAGGGCTGCAGCACCACCAAACGAGTCGAAAAGGCACCGCTAGCTAGCGCGAGCGCTGAGTTCAGCTGCTGAACGTGACGGCGTAGGCATGGGACCAACGGGTCACGACCGTGCCGTAGAGCTCACCTGCCCTCATCATGTCCCCCGTTGCCAGCGCCTCGACCGAGTCCTGGATGAGGGCCACGGAGTCCTCGAGGACTATGTCTTCGGGGTCGAAGAGATCAGAGACCTCCGCAAAGTCCAACTCCACCATCGAATCATCAGAGAACGGAGCCAGCCATGCCACTAGTTGCTCCATCTCAGCGGCGGGACCCTGGATCATGCCGACCTGCCGCAACACCTCGATGGCACGCGCCAGTCGGGAACGAACGTCGACGATGTCAGCGCGATATCGGATCCGCGGTGCGTCCGAGGCCCCATAGACCTCCCGCTCACCAGGGACGAACCCAACAAACCATCGAACGGGAACATGCCAGGCCGATGTGAGCACATGGGATCGACGATCCGGATGTTCCGCACGATATGTCCGCAATTCGCGGTCGGCTGCCTCGGCTGCCGCTTCCGGAATCAGGCCTACGCCAAGGCTCTGGAACGAGTTGGCGAATGCGACTGTCGATTCGAGGACGCGAAGACGGAGATAGCTCGGACAAGACACCTTCTTCCCTTGCCACTCGACGACTCGCTCGAAGTCCTCTTCCGACTCCGAGAGCATCCCGTATGAGCGCAGGAAACCGGGCACGGGCTCCGGGCCGGACGGCCCGATCGGCGAGTACACACGCAGGAAGGCTGTCTTGGTCATCAAGCCCAATCCTGCCAGACGCGGAGCATTACCTACCTGGGCGCAAGGGTGGTGCTTTGGGTATGATCGACGCCAGTGGTACTGAATCCCGGCGAAAGGATTGTGGCTGTTGACCGTATTCGATGAGGTAGCCGCCGAGGGCCACGAACAGGTCCTCTTCGGCTACGACAAAGTATCCGGCTTGAAGGCCATAATCGCCATTCACTCCACTGCATTGGGTCCCGCTTTAGGCGGGACTCGCTTCTTTCCGTACGAATCAGAGCATGACGCCCTGGTCGACGTGCTCCGCCTGTCACAGGGCATGAGCTACAAGGCGGCCGCAGCCGGTCTCGACCTCGGCGGAGGCAAAGCGGTGATCATCGGGGACCCTCGCGAAGACAAGTCCGAGCGCCTGTTGCGTGCATACGGGAGAATCGTCGACTCTCTTCAGGGTCGATACATCACCGCCGAGGATGTCGGGACGACCACCCATGATCTCGACATCGTTCGCCGGGAAACGAGATGGGCCTTGGGCAATTCGGTGGCCGAGGGTGGTGCCGGTGACCCATCTCCCATCACAGCGCGTGGCCTCTTCGCGGCGGCTCGCGCCATTGCAGAATTCGTGTTCGGCAACTCAGAGCTCGAAGGGCGAACCTTCGCAGTCCAGGGCGTCGGCAAAGTCGGCAGCGCCTTCGTCCAACTGCTCATCGAGGCCCGGGCAAACGTCGTGATCGCCGATGCATACCAGCCCACGCTCGAGGCAGCCGTCGCGAAGTTCGGTGTCGACACGGTGCCCATCGATGAGGTCCACACGCTCGAGTGCGACTTCTTCTCACCCTGTGCACTTGGAGCGGTGCTCAACGAGGAGACCATTCCCCAGCTCAACTGCAAGGCGATCGTGGGCAGCGCCAACAACCAGCTCGCCACCGACAAGGACGCAGAACGCCTCCATGAGCGCGGCATTGTCTACGGACCGGACTTCGTGGTCAATGCGGGTGGGCTCATCAACGTGTACGACGAGTTGCATGGCTACTCGAAGGTCCGTGCCCTCCACCGAGTAGACGGCATATACGACGCCACCATGCGAATCCTCGAGACGGCCCGGGACCAGGACATCAATCCGCACGTGGCCGCAATTCACGTTGCCCAAGAGCGAATACGCGACATCGGCGACCTGAGGCGGTTCCGGCGCAGCGGCGACGATCGGAACTAGCGAAGTGGGCGACCGCCGACACGACGAAATCGGCCTGACCGATGAACAGATGGTCGAGATGGATCGGCTCATGCTCATGGCACGCCGCGTTGACGACCGGATGTGGGCTCTACAGCGTCAGGGGCGCGCCGACTTTGTTCTCGGAGCATCCGGGCACGAAGCGATCCAGGTGGGATCGGTTTTTGCCCTCGATCGGGACCGTGACTGGGTTCTGCCTTACTACCGCGACATGGGAGTGGCGTTGGCCTGGGGATTCACCCCCGAGGAGATATTCCTCGGTGTGTTCGCCAAGAAAGCAGATCCGATGTCGGGCGGCCGGCAGCTCCCCAGCCACTGGTCCGATCCCGACAAGAGGGTCCTGACCCAATCGTCGGTCATCGGCCCCCAGTTCCCCCACGCTGCGGGAATCGCTCATGCTCTGAAGTTGCGCGGCGACGGCACGATCTGCGTCGTGTACGGAGGAGAGGGCTCAACATCTGAGGGCGACTGGCACGAGGCAATGAACTGGGCGGGGATACACAAGCTCCCTCTCATTTTCGTAATCGAGAACAACCAGTACGCCATCTCGGTGCCGACCGAGGAGGAGGTGGCGGGCAAGATCGCCGACCGGGCCCAGGGCTATGGATTCCCTGGATTCGCGATCGATGGGAACGACCCATTCGAAGTGGTGTCCACGATGCAGCAAGCGGTCGATCGTGCTCGTTCGGGCGAAGGCCCAACCCTGATCGAAGCCGAGACGTACCGCTACTACGCCCACACCTCCGACGACAACGACGCTCTCTACCGCACGAAAGAGGAGGTGGAGACATGGCGTAAGAAAGACCCACTGGAGGCTCTCAAGCTGTACCTCATCGAGAACCGCCTGCTCAGCGAAGAAACCGAAAAGACACTCGACGAAGAAGTGGTGGCGACCCTCGCTGATGCAGTGAAAAGGGCTGAGTCTTCGTCCGACCCCGACGAGCCGACCACCCGTGTCTACGCCAAGCCAATCATCCCTGACACCCCCACGACAGAGCCAGAAGACCCGATCGAGGGCGAGAGGGTCAACCTCATAACGGCCATCAACAAGGCACTCCACGAGATCTTCGAGGCAAACGACGACGCAATCCTCTTCGGCGAGGACGTAGCCCGACGGAAAGGTGGCGTCTTCAAAGCCACAGAGGGCTTGACCGAGCGATTTGGCGCCACCAGATGCTTCAACAGCCCGATCGCGGAGTCCTCGATCATTGGCGTAGCCATCGGATTCGCCGCAGCCGGCTATCGACCGCTCCCGGAGATCCAGTTCGCCGACTACATCCACCCGGCCTTCAATCAAATCGTCTCTGAGGCCGCCCGCATCTCATTTCGGTCCGACGGTCGCTGGAACTGCCCAATTGTCATCCGCACGCCATACGGCGCGGGCATTCACGGCGCCTTGTACCACTCGCAATCGATCGAGTCCTTTTACGCCCACGTCCCCGGTCTGAAGGTCGTTACGCCTTCGACACCGGCCGACGTCAAAGGCCTTTTGGTGTCGGCATTCGAGGATCCCGATCCGGTCATGTTCCTGGAGCCGAAGAAGCTCTACCGGCTCGCTCGCGGGCCCTACCCGGAGGGTGACTTTCGGGTGCCGATTGGCAAAGCAGCAATACGCCATTCCGGAGAAGACTTGACGATCATCGCATACGGTGCGATGGCGCACTTCGCGACCGAAGCAGCGACGTTGCTGGAAGACCTCGGAATCTCACCGGAGGTGATCGACCTTCGCAGCCTCAAGCCCCTCGACTGGCCGACGATCGAAGCATCGATGAAGAAGACATCACGCGCACTGATCGTTCACGAAGACAACGAATTCGTCGGATATGGGGCCGAAATCGCAGCGCAACTCGCCGACAAGACCTTCGAGTGGCTTGATGCGCCAATCAAGCGCTACGCGTTACCAGACGTGCCGATCATGCCCTATGCAGGCTCGCTGGAGCACTCCTTGTACCCGACGGCACAAGACATCGTCGAAAAGGCCCAGGAGCTGGCCAAGTACTGAGCCGGCGCGACAGCGTCGGCCGGCAAGCCTTCCCGCAGCCGTTAGCCTCCGCCCTCATGTCGCTGCAGAAGTACCTCTCCGAAGCCGTAGGGGCTGCTTTCGCCTCCCTGGGGCTCCGCCCGGAGCTGGGCCAGACCGTGCCCTCGCAGCGGCCCGAGCTGGCGCAGTTTCAGTGCAATGGAGCCATGGCGGCCGCCAAAGAAGCGGGGAGGCCACCACGCGATATCGCCGAAGACGTAGTCGCCCACCTGAGCAGCCGCGAAGAGATAGCTGACATCGACATCGCAGGGCCCGGTTTCATCAACCTGACCCTGACCGACCACGCCCTGGCAGATTGGGCCAACCGACTCAGCGCCGAAGATCATCTGGGTTTCGATCCTGTGCCAACCCCCCGCACGGTGATAGTCGATTACGCCGGCCCCAATGTCGCCAAGGCGATGCACATTGGGCACATCAGGGCCACGATCATCGGCGATTCGCTGGCCAGGCTCTTTCAATTCGCCGGCAACAAAGTGATCCGCGACCCGCACTTCGGCGACTGGGGCTTTCAAATGGGCCTGCTCATCGCAGCTCTCGAAGAAGAGGCGCCCGATCTCCCGTACTTCGACGAGGGAGCCACCGATTTCCCGCCTGCGCCGCCCGTGACTCTGGAGGATTTGCAGCGGATTTACCCGGAGGCGTCGGCCCGCGCCCGCAACGATCAGGAGTTTGCCGCGGCAGCACGTGAAAAGACCGTTGCCCTCCAAAGAGGACGGACCGGGTATCGGGAGCTGTGGAGACAGATGAAGGAAGTCAGCGAGGAATCTCAACGAGCCGACTTCGCTTCCCTCGGTGTGAACTTCGACCTTTGGTTCGGTGAGTCGGATGTGCGGGATCGCCTCGAGCCGCTCGTCGAAAAGCTTCGCAGTTCGGAGATCGCCGAAGTTTCGGATGGCGCGCTGATCGTGAAGGTTGACGAACCGGATGACAACCGGGAGTTGCCACCTCTGATTCTGGAGTCTTCTGCCGGGGGTTATCTGTACTCGACGTTCGACCTCGCGACGATCCAGATGAGAGTCGAGGAGCAGGGCGCCGACCTGATTCTCTACGTGGTCGATCGGAGGCAGTCAGACCATTTCACCCAGGTCTTCCGCGTGGCCAGGAAGACGGGGATCGCCCCGGACGAGGTCGAGATGGAGCACATCGGTTTCGGGACGATGAACGGCCCCGACGGCAAGCCGTTCAAGACACGAGAAGGCGGTGTTGTGAGGCTCGGCGACTTGATCGCCATGGTCATCGACGCGGCCAAGAACAGGCTCGACGAGGCACACCTCGCCGAGGAATACCCAGAGGCCGAAAGGGAGAGGATCGCCATGCAAGTGGGGGTCGCTGCTCTCAAATATGGAGATCTCGTCAACAATCGATCGTCCGACTACGTGTTCGACCTGGATCGATTCAGCTCCTTCGAGGGTAAGACGGGGCCATATCTCCAGTACGCGGCGGTGAGAATCAAGTCGATTCTCCGCAAAGCCGAGGAGGCCGGTCTCGCCGCAGGCACGGTGACTCCCCCTGGAGTCGGTGAAGAGCGAGACCTTTTGATCGAGCTCACCAACTTTCCCGAAGTGATCGAACGCACGATCGAGCTGCGCTCCCCAAATCACGTCGCTGAGTACGCCCATGTCCTTGCCGGGAAGTTCAACCGCTTCTACGACGCATGCCACATCCTCTCGGAGGAAGACCCCGCACGGCGAGCATCGCTTCTCGCACTTGTTCGGTGGACTCTCGCCACACTCGAGACCCTTCTCGACATGCTCGGCATCGAAGTGCCCGATCGGATGTGAGCAGTGTCTTCCACGGTGAGGGAAGCTCGCGCTGAAGACGCCCCCGGGATCGCAGACTGGACCCGGGAGACATTCGAGTGGGGCGACTATGTGGCCGGTTCCATAGCCGAATGGATCGAAGACCGCAGCCGGCACGTCCTGGTTGCCGTGGACACCGAGGACATCCCCAAGGCCATGGCTGTAGTGCGAATGCTCAGTCCCTACGAGGGTTGGCTCTCGGCCGCAAGGGTTCGGCCAGACAGCCAGCGTCAGGGTCTGGGCTCATTGCTCAATGACGCCTCGGTGGAGTGGATACGTAGCAGAGGGGGGAGAGTCGCCCGCCTCGCCACCGAAGATGTGAACACAGCCGCCCGATCGCAGGTGGAGAAGCTCGGATACCGGAAGGTGTCGACGTGGGTCTACGCCGAGATCGAGCCTGGAACCGCCCCCCAGCCATTCGGACCTGAGAAGCTCAAGCCCGCCGGCCGCTCAGATGTCGACCCCGCGTGGATCTACTGGTCGACCAGTGAGCTGTATGAAACCGGGAGGGGACTCAAACCTGAGCAATGGACATGGCGGCGAGGCACCGTGGCAGACCTCGAGCAGGCAGCCCGAAACCAGCAGCTCTACACCAATCCGGCTGGATGGGTCGCCCTGGAGCGGATAGACCAAGAGCTCGAAGTGACCTGGGTTGCGACATCCCCAAACGACTTCCCCCGTCTCGTGGCGGGTATCGACACCCTCGGCTCGGAGTGGGGGGTCAGCGAGATCTCCTACCACGTCCCTCAGACCGGCTGGTCAGGGGAGGCCTTGCTCCGGGCTGGGGCCGAAGTGTCCGAGATTCTCGTCTACGCCAAGGCGGTGTGAGGAAAGGTCACTTCCGCTTCTTGCGTTCGACTGCCTTCTCCAGTTCGTCCTTGCTCATCTTGGAGCGACCATCGATCTTCAGGTCTTTTGCCTCCTCATACAGCTGGTCGTAGGTCCGGCCACGCGCACCCTTGTGCGAGCGCAGGCCCCCGCGACGACTGGAGGAGATGTCCTCCTTGGAGAGCCGGGAGCTCTCCTTTGCCTCTCCAGCGCGAGCCCGTTCCTTGTTGACCGTTCGCGCTGCGATCTCCTCGGCCTTGTCCTCACTCTCGCCTCTCTCGAGCAGACCCTCCTTGACATGCTCGTATTGCCTTTCGCGCTTCGGCGACCAACTCTTCTGTGGCATGTGCGCCCTCCTCAGATTTGTCGCCCTGGAGTACCCAACCCTCGCCGACAAAAAACGCGCAAGAACAGCCGATACGATGTTTCCCCGCAACCAAAAGTGGGAATGTTGGAAGCTACCCACGAACGCAACGACCGCGGGGGCCCGGCCGTTGCTTGAACCATGAAAACCCGAGGTCCCATGAAAACGCAACATGCAGCAGAGCAGATCGGAGAAGATCTCTCGGCTGATGGGCCTGCGCTGCCCGAAAAAGGGCTCTGGACTTGGCCCGACCGTCTCGGCAGTGGCGGAACGGTTGCGCTCTTCATCGTCGTCGCCACCACGTATGCCATCGGCGCAAGGCTCGCTTTCGCGCTCATCGTCAGCTCAGGGCTGGATGGTGTGTTTTTCATCCCGGCGGGCATTACTGCAGCGTTTCTTCTGAGGCTGCCCCGGCGTCACTGGGCCACTGTGTTGCTGGGCGCGGGAGTAACCGAAGCGGCGATGGATCTGGCCAATGGCTTCACATTTGCCCAGTCGCTCGGATTCGCAGCTGCCAATGTCGCCGAGCCCCTTCTAGGTGCGCTCATAGTGACCTCCGCCATTGGCGTTCTCGATCTTGCCCGCAGGAAACACGTGGTGTTCTTCATCGTCGGGTCGGTCCTTGCCGGGCCGGCTCTGGGTGCGCTGATCGGTGCCGGAGCAGATCGTATGTTCGGCGGCGACGACTTCTTGGCCACTTTCGGCCAATGGTGGCTGGGAGATGCATTGGGAGTCGTGATAGTCGGCGGCTCGATCGTCGCCTGGGGCCCGTCACCCGATCGACGAACTCTCGGCTCACTTCCCGGAGCTGCCCTCTTGGCCGGGTCTGCGGTCCTCACCGGCTATGCGATGATCGGTACCGACCTGCCGATCGTCTTCATGAGCCTCATCGGCATTGTCGTTGCCGGCGTGGTCTTCGGGCCGCGTGCAGTCGCAATGACCGCCCTGACCGTGGCAGTCACGGTCGCCTTGAGCATCTCCTTGTTCTCTGGCGATCTGATCGTCGGGCTCACCCGAGGAACGGCACTTCTGATCATCAAAATCGAGGTTGGGCTGTTCGCCTTGGCCGGGCTGGTGGTTGCCGCTGAGGCACACGAACGAGAGCTGGCCTCGCGCAGGGCCTCAGCGTCCGAATTGCGGGCGGCCCTCATAGAGAAGGACCGTCAACAGGAGCATGAGATCGCACTACGGCTTCAACGCGCCCTCCTGCCGAGCGAACTGCTCCAGGATGACCGTTTTCGGATGGCGGCTCGATATGAGGCCGCGAGTGACATGCTGGAGGTGGGTGGGGACTGGTACGACAGCATCCGACTCGACCGCGGCCGAGTGGGCATCGTGGTCGGCGACGTCGTTGGACATGGCATCGAAGCGGCAACATCGATGGGCAGGCTGCGCTCCGCATTCGCAGCTCTAGCCATCAGCGAAGAGAGCCCAATGAGGCTCTTGACCGAACTGGATAGGTTCGCCGGAACCCAGGGAGGTACGGCTTTCGCGACAGCTGTGTACGGGATTCTCGATCCGGTCGGTGAACTGCGGTATGCATCGGCGGGTCACCCACCACCCTTGGTTCTCCCGCGTCACGGCTCTCCGTATTGGGTGGACGGTGCCCGGTCTCAACCCCTCTACGGGGAGTCGCGTACGCCCAGGCGCGAGGCAGTCGCCAGGATCGAGCCGGACTCGACGATCATCTTCTATTCCGACGGCTTGGTCGAAAGGAGAGGGGAGCCAATCGAAGTCGGCCTGGGGCGTCTCGAGACTGAGGCGGGAGCTCTTCGCAACCTCGATCCTGATGAGCTTTGCAGACAGCTGGTGACCCGCATGGGAGTCGGTAGCGAGCGGAACGACGACGTCGTTGTTGTCGCGGTTCGCTTGTTGTCTCTCGAATCGCCTCATCGCGACTTCCGGCTGGACATTCCGGCCGTTCCCACCGAGCTCAAGCGTCTTCGCGATGAGCTGCGGTCGTGGTTGAAGCTCAACCAGCTCACCGGTCAAGTGGAGACCGACCTTCTCCTAACGGTGGGAGAGGCCTGCTCGAACGCTGTTCGCCACGCCTACCCGGAGGACCGGCCCGGGCTGTGCACCGTCGCGTTGCAGATCGAGGAAGATCACGTTCGCGTCCGGGTCATTGACTATGGGACCTGGCATGAGCGAGCCAAACCAGACGGCTACACCGGCCGGGGGACCGACATAATGCGCTCGGTGTCGTCTGATTTCAGCAGGGAGACCGGCGCCGACGGCACGACGGTCAGTTTCCGAATCCCGATCAAACACAGCAAACTGAAGCGATGAGTGAACCGCTCGCCCGCGTCGATGTCTCTCATCCGGGAACAGCTGCGCACGTCGTGGTGACCGGCGAGATAGACATCTCCAACGGCGAAGACGTCGGCCTTCAGATACTCGACTCCATAGAGGACGCCCGCCTTCTCGTAATTGACTTGAGCAGGCTCGGGTTCATCGACAGCCAGGGCATACGGATGATCCACGAGCTGTCGTCGTCAGTCGACGGGCGCGGGATCGAGCTCGAGGTCGTTGCACCGGCCGACAGCGTCGCCGGCCAGGTGCTGCGTCTCGCTTGCCTCGATGAGACGATCACCATCACCGAGGGGTAGCCAGCCCGCTACGACAGGGCAGCTTCCAGATTCGATTTCTCGTCGTCCGGGCTTGCAGCAGCCCCGAGCAATTCCGCTGCAGCAACCAGCCCGCGGTCGGGGCCGAGCTCGTCGATGAGATGTGCGAGCCCGTGAATGAAGCAATCCACCGCTTTGTCACTCACGACGTCTGCGTATGTAGCCATTGCGCCTTCTTTCGTTCACAACTATCTACCCGGGAGCGATAGAACTCACACGGTCAAACCGATCCATCGCCCAAAATCGGGAGCGGGGAGGGCGTTGATCACCTTGTCCTCAGTGATGCGGGCACGCTGGAGTGACGCAACTGCGTTTTCGATGTTGTCCAGCTCGGCGACGCGATGGGCATCGGAGTTCGCTGCGAATAATGCTCCCCTCGAGACTGCCATCCGAGCAAGGTCGCCAGAGACATCGAGGCGATCGCGATGGCCGTTGGCCTCCAGAGCCACCTGGTTGACCACCGCCGCATCGACCACAGCCTCCAAATCGAGATCGAGGCCAGGGCGAATGCCAATCCGCCGCCCCGTGGGATGGGCTAGCACCCGAACCACTGGATGACGAAGTGCCGAGACGACCCGGTCGGTTTGGGTCGATCGAGGCAGGTCGAAGTGTGAATGGACTCCGGCAACGACGAAATCGAGCATCTCGAGCGTGGTGTTACCGATGTCCAGGTTCCCGTCGACATCGATGTTGACCTCCGCCCCGTGGAGCAAGGTGAAGCCGGGGTATTTGGCGCGAATCTCGGCCACATCGCGCGCCTGCTTCCGCAGCCCGGCCTCGTCTAGCCCGCCAAATCTCAGTCCAATCGTGTGATCGGTGATGGCGACATACTCGAGACCTCGACGCACCATCTCTTCGACGATTGTCTCGAGGCTCATCCTCCCATCAGGGGACGCCGCACTGTGCACGTGGAGGTCGCCCCTGATACTCGACTTCTCCAACATCCCCTTGGGCGGCGGCCCCTTGCCTTCGCGTGCAGGTGGTGGCACCCAAGGCCAACCCAGCGACCCGTAGACCTCCGCCTCGGTGCTTCCCTTACCGAAATCTCCCAGCTCAACGAGATGAGCATTGGGACCGGTCGACTCAATGAGAGCCGAGCCGAGCGCTCCCGGATCGACAATATGGACGAGCATCGGGAGCCCGGAAGGAGTCTCCAATGTGACCCGGTCGCCCCCCTCGTCAACGGATGCCGGGATGCCGACCACAGACTCGCGGAGGAACTGCCTGACGTGCTCGAGGTCACCGGAGACAACAAAAGCGAGAGCGTGAGCCCACTCAGCCACCCGGCGCACCTCTCCGCCGACTCGAATATCGGCATCCAAGTGGCGGGCGAGGTGCCGCTCGAGCTCAACGGACAGGACCCAGGCGTCGAAGGCAGGCACGGCATCGTCGTCGGCCCAAGCCTCGAGAACTGCAAGCCACTTCTCGGCTGTGACGACACCCACACCGCGTACCGCAGAGACATCACCGGTCTCAATGGCGCGGACCAGATCTGCGGTCGTGTCGACGCCAACATCCGACTTCAAGTCGCGCAGCATCGCGGGTGTCATCCGGGGAAGGCGACGCAGCCGACCGGCCTGAAGTGGATACCGGTCCTCGAGCTCGACCAACTCCTCGAGTACGCCCTGTGACTTGAACTCGCCGATCAGCCGCACCATCCCCCTGCCCAACCCAGGCACCGCGAGGATCCGCTCAGGCGGGTCTTCCAGGTTCGGGCTGAGATCGTCGAGGGACCAGATCGCCTTTCGATACGCCGTCGCCCGGAAGGACCTGGTTCTCTCGCTTGCGCGGAGCAACACCGCCAATTGCCACAGGTCGAAAGCGAGCCGTTGGCGAAGCGACCCGGCCCCTGACGGGCCGGGTCGGCCTGGAGGTTGAGGACGTCGCGGAGATGGCTCCTCAGAGTTCAGCCCGAGACCATCTCCTCCCTTTGCTGAGCAGCCCGGGAAGCTCCAATCGCAGTCTTGACCTTCTTCTGCTCCTCGGGCGGTGGCAGTACGGCGGTCATGCCCAGGGACTCCATCCAGAGCTCCCTGGCCCAACCCATCGTGTGAAAGAGATGATGATCCTCCTCTTCCTCCACCTGGTCGTATGCCTCTTTCAAGATCTTCTTTCGCTCACCCGAGTCCTCGGAGGCGATCTCACCGATCAGCTCCCAGTTGGCGTGGTCCTTGGTCTCCGCTTCTACGACGCATTCGGCCGCAACGAGCTGAGCGGCAGTCTCGTCGCCGGACTCGAGAGCCATCCGCATCGCCTCGACCAACGACTCGCCCTTGTGCCTGACTACCTGTCGCCCTGGCGTCTCCTTCGACTTGTCTAGGTCGAGCTTCGAGAATATCTCCTCCACTACGCGGACGTGGTTCTCGGTCTCACTGAGGTACTTCTCCCACTCCTCGCGTAGATCCTCATTGACGGCGCATTCGAGTGCCTTCTTGTAGATCTGGACTCCACCGAGCTCTGTTTCCAGAGCCTGATACAGCAACTCCTCGACCTGAGCGTCTTTCATCCCCGTCCTCCTTGTTCGCGCCGGGATTGGGCGCCTGAGTACCCATTGCCGAGAGCCGAGAAACCGGTTTAGACCAAAGAGTCGAACGGGCTGAAGTCTCAGGAGGCGACGAGCTGGTTGCGCACCTGACGCACCCCGTCGACCTCGTAGATCCGCCGGATCAACTCACGCTCCGCCCTGGTGTCGCGTCGCAGGCCGTTGAGAAAGACCACGCCGTCCTTAACACTCACGTCGACGTGAGATACGTCCGCCGGAGTCATGCCGACGGCTTCGCTCTTGACCTTTTGCAGAATCTTGTCGTCGCTCACCGGCACACGCTCGGGCGTCAGCACTTCATGGGCCACCCCGCGAACCTTGCCCATCTGATAGCGGGCCTTCTTGCGTGCGAGTCGTTCCAGGTCACGGACCTGCGCGGCCGCCTGGTCCTCGAGACGAGCCCTTCTCGACCGTCCCTGCACCGGGTCGAAGAGGTATGCGCCAAGCCAACCCAGGCCAAACCACATGAGTTTCTTGAAGAATCTGGTCACTTTGCACCTCGTGTCGCTTCACCTGATGAATACCCGAGCATGGGCCGGGCGAAACGACTGGAAGTCTTCAGACCCAGCGTCCACCGGCACGATCGACTGCGTCAGCACTCTCCCACTCGGCAACAAGCCGACCGGCGGGCTCCTCCACCGTCAAGCGCTCGTCAATACCGTCCACCAGAGCGAGCGGCGTGGCTGTGTCGTCGGATCGCGGCACTACGTGTGCCACGGGTTGGTACGCCTCATTGCGATCGGGCATCCAGACCACCCCGACCGGAGTGCCGTCCAAATCTCCTCTTGTCATCATCAAGCGAGGCCAGCGCTCCTGCAGATTCTGGAGAGCGTCCTTGAGTGCTCCGGTCGACGTGACGTCGAGTTCCTCGACCAGTTCAGGATCGCGAGCGTTAACGGACTCCACGACGACGTCTCGTAGGCGTTCAGGTTGTCGTGTCATTTCTCATACCTCCAAAGGTCAAATACCCGACCACCTGTCAACGGAAACGATCCGATACCCACACTGGGCGAATGTGTTGGACCCATCTGGTGACACTGCGCGTTTGTCGCATGTCATGGCGGGTAATACGTCCTCATGGAACTGTTGGAGCTAGAAGAAGGATCGCCTGTCAGAGCAGCCGACGGCACAGACCTGGGGGTCATCTCCCGCCTTGTCGTCGACCCTTCCCGTTCGGCCATCACCCACCTGGTGGTTCAGAAGGGAATTCTCTTTGCCGAGGACCGTGTGATTCCCGTAGAGCACATTGCCGATGTTGACGAGTCCGGCGTGGTCCTCAGCCGGGAATCGGACTACAAGCAGATGCCCGAATACGAGGCGGATGCCTACGTCGAGGAGGACCGGGCTACGGACACACGTCTCCCGAGCAATGCAGCAGTCTCACTGTGGCGCTTTCCCATGATGCAAACGGGGATGTTTCCGATGTACCCCGCCTATCCACCTTCCGGCTCGAAAGCGCCCGAGGAAGTGCGCCCTGAGACTATGTCCACTGCGGCGAGTTCCAAGCCGGATCTGGAATTGCTGGACGAGTCCACCCGAGTTGTCACAGCAGACGGCAAAAGGCTGGGGAACGTCGTGGAGGTCGCCATCAAGAAGGACGGGAATCTAAGCCATCTCGTGGTTGACCTTGGGTTCCTACAAGGCCATCGACTCCTGCCCGCGCATTGGATCGACTCGATCGATGGACAACAGATTCGCATTGCGGTAAGCAAACAGGCCCTCGCGAAGCTTCCCGAAGTGACATGAGTGGGGAAGAGATGACGGAGATGGGTCTAGAGCCCAATCCCCACTCTGACTTTGTGGGCGAGGTCGCCGAGCGTGCGGGCCTATCTCGAGACGACGCCAAAGACCTCGTGCCTGAGTTTCTCGAAACCATCAGGCGCTTCGCCCCCGAGGTCACGTCGGCCCAAATCGTCGATCTGATTCCGCCCGAGCTGCGTGATAGAACCGAGGAGAAGACCCCGGTCGACGATCCAACGATCCGGGACTTCTTTCTCGAGCTAGCAGAGGACGAAGACGTGACTGCCCGACGGGCGGCGCGGCATGCTCGCGCAGTGGCTTCGACGATCAGCGACCGAGCTGAAAGCCAGGAGCTCGAGGGCATCAAATCCGGCCTGCCGGCGGAGCTCGCTGACCTGTTCGAGTGAGACCGCGCGGGTCAAAGCAGGATCAGCGTGGAGAGAAGCCAAACGAGAAAGATCGCCTGAATCTCGTATCGCTTGGCCCACCCGTAGGTCTCGGGGAGGCTTCTGAGCAACAACGACAGCGGCACACCGACCAAGGGAACCGCCACCATCCCCGATACGGATACGGCATGCAGGCCGTCCACACCTCGCATGAACACCACGGGTAGGTCACTCACGAACTCGACGAGCACGCGGTAGGCGAGAAGCAGTCCCAGCCCGACCAGGAACGCGGCGAGGGCGCGCCCGATGCCGACCTCCCAGATGTTGAAGCCCACCAGTCGACGTCCCCGACCCAGCGGGCCTTCGGAGGCGACTCCAAGAGCAAACAGGCCGACCACGATCAGGATCAGTGATGAGGCGAGCATCGCCACGGTCGACATGTCCTCAATCGGACCCAGAACCCCGAACCCTGACAGCAGCACAGTGAGGCCCAGTCCAACGAGAAGAGTCCCGAGGACGACGAGCCCGGTGTCGAGCATGTTGCCAAGAGCCCCGTAGGCGAGGATCCCATACCGCTTCAATAGCTCGACAGGAGACTCCCTATTGGTCACGGTCTCACTCATGCCTGCTCCACGGCGGCGACGTTAGCCATGACGCCTCAGTGCTTGCAGGTACATCTCGATGGGATGCCGGATCTCGTAGCCCTCGCCCAGGAAGGCGCGGAGCTGCATCTCGCAGCCAGGATTGGCCGACGCAACCAGTTCCGGACCGAGCTCACTGATCCTCCCGGCCTTCTGCCGTCCCAGCTCGGCTGAGGCTTCCGGCTGCAGGATTGTGTAGAGGCCGGCCGCCCCGCAGCACATGCCCGCGTCGTCCAACTCAACGAGGTCGAGGCCCGCCGCTTCGAGTATCAATCGCTGAGGACGGATCGACTTCTGCGCATGACGCAAATGGCATGGATCCTGGACTACGACCTTCTGACCGCTCCTCGGGAGCATCGGCAGCCGGCCCTCATCTATTGCGGCTGCTATCACAGCCGTGATGTCTGCCGCCCCATCCCCGTGACGGTCGACAAGGTGGGCTGAACAGCCGGCCACGGTTGCGACGATGGTGCCACAGGCAGCGAACGCACGATCGTTGGCCTCGCCGAGTCGTCCGGCAACTTCGGCGTGGCCGTCGTGCGCCGCAAGGGCGCCGCAACAGGTCTGAGTCGCCGGTATCGACACCTCATGCCCTGCGTTTCGGAGAAGCTCGACGGCAGCTCGATTCACCTCCGGAAACCACTGTTCCTGGATGCAGCCGGTCAGCAGGCCGATACCGCCGGGCTCGTCTGACTCCCGGTCGACCCTGTTCGGGGCGTGGTCGAGGGGTCGCAACCCGGAGAGAGACCGACGGAAACGACCAGGCACGAGCCTGATGAGATGGAGGCGTTGGAGTATCCGGAGGACGACTGTGAGAATTCGCATGAGGGCGGGAGTAGGCACGACCCGGCCCAACACCCAGCGTCTCAGTCGCCGGTACGCAGTGGGCCGCTGAGCGGAAATCTCGGCCCGCGAGCCTTCGAGGAGGCTTCCGTACGGGACCATCCCCGGGCAGACCGGCTCACATGCCCGGCAACCGAGGCAAAAATCGAGAATCTCCTCGAACTTGGCGTCGACACTTGCCTGGCCTTCGTCTACCGAGCGCATCGCCTGGATTCTTCCCCGGGGAGAGGCCGTCTCGCGGCCAGTGAGCCGGAAGGTGGGGCAGACGGGCAGGCAGAGCCCGCATTGGACACACGCTGTCAATCCGTCTCGCGTCGGATGGTGCTCGGTTACCCAACCCTGCATCGCTCAAAGACCTCCGGGAAGCCGACCGGGATTGACTATGCGGGCCGGGTCGAACTCTGCAATCAAGCGGCGCTGCAGGTCGAGGGTCGATGGTGGGGATCCCCAAGGATCGAGGGGGGCGTCTTCACCGGGATGATCGACGAGGACAAGAGACCCGCCGATGTCCTCAGCCCAACCTCGCAGGTCGGTTGCGCCCTCGACGTCTTCCGAAGCGAGTCTCAGCTCGCCAGAGCCATGAATGGCGAGGAACCGCCATGGACGAACCCGGAGAGCGGCCTCAGCTGTTCTCCCTGGAGGCACTCGGAGTAGCCACCTGTAGGAGCCTCGAGGGTCCTCGGGCCAATGCAAGCCGGCACGTCCCTCGCCTTCGGTCTTGGCGACGATCTCATCGATGTCGGTTGGAGTGCCCCAAGCAAAGAGCTGCCAGGCATCGTTCGTCTCGAGCAGAGCGAGCGGTCGCGTGATCCGGGACACAGACTCCGGGTCGGCGTTAGAGATGGTGGCCGACGCTCGAGGCACAGGCCATAGCTTCAGGCAAACCTGGACGATGACGCCGAGCGAGCCAAACGCACCTATTGCCGCCCTGTGCAGATCGAACCCGGAGACGTTCTTCACGACCCGTCCTCCCGACCTGACCACTCGCCCATCGCCGGTGACCATCGTCACCTCCAGGACCCGCTCCCTCGGCCCCAAGAGACGCGCCCTTCTCAACGAGGCCCGGCCGGTTGCGAGCACACCGCCCAGGGTCGCCGCCCCGGGATGCTCCGGCAGCACTGCGGTCTGGGACTTCTCACCCAGCCTCGACTCGAGCTCGTCGACTCCGATTCCGGCGCCGGCCACGACGGTGAGGTCGTCTGGCTCCCACACTTCGATGTCGCTCAGCCTGCCGGTGGACAAAACGATCCCGGGTGTCGGAGGATGGCCGAGTTTCTGTCGAGTTCCGCCTCCCCACACCCGCACCGGTGTGCCGGACTCGGTCGCCCACCGCAGCACGCGCACAACATCGTCGACCGTTTTGGGCGCGACGTGAACTCCCTCGGGCGCTCCCTCGATTTTCGTCTCGATGTCGGACAGCGACGTCACACCCACGCGCCCTCCGGCACCTCCCTCCGAACTCCCCCGAAGTCGAAACAGCGAGAGCCCTGCGGCAGGACCTTGGCCGGATTGAGCAGGTGATCTGGATCGAATACATCCTTGATGCGCGCCTGGGCATCCAGATCCAACGCGGAGAAGCTGGAGGGCATCAGATCGCGCTTCTCGACGCCCACGCCATGCTCGCCGGAGAGCGCGCCACCAACCGACAGGCAGAGATCGACGATCTCCTCTCCCGCCAGCTTGACGCGTCTGGCGACATCCTCGTCCGAGGAGTCGAACGCGATCAGCGGGTGCAGATTCCCATCTCCGGCATGGAACACGTTGAGCATGGTCAGATCGTGGCGATCGGCTATCTCATAAACCCCGGCCATCGTCTCCACGAGTCTCGTTCTCGGGACGACGGTGTCGTGGAGGTAGTAGTCGGGTGCCAGCTGCGCGATAGCGCCGAAAGCCGACTTCCGGCCTTTCCAGAGCAGCTCGCGGTCTTCGCTCTCAACCGCGATCACAACGTTGCGTGCATGGTTCGATCGGCCGATCTCGGCGATGATGCTCGCTTCCGACTCGACCGTGGCCGTGGATCCGACAACCTCAGCCAGGAGGACGGCGGCGGCATCGGTAGGCAGACCTGCACCGAGCCAGTTCTCCACGGCCATGACCATCCGCTGGTCCATCATCTCGAGAGCCGCAGGAACCATGCCCGCCGCGATCACGTCGGACACGGTACGTGCCGCGTCCTCCACCGATGGGAAGTCGAGGAGAAGGGTCCTGACGTCGTCCGCGATGGGCAGGAGCCTGACGAGGATTCTCGTTGCTATGCCGAGTGTGCCCTCGGAACCTACGAGGAGCGCCCTCAGATCGAGGCCGGGTTGGTCAGGAGCCAGGCCGCCGACTTCATGGATCTGGCCATCTGCTGTGACGAATTCGAGACCGAGGACATGTGATGTGGTGCTTCCCTCCGCCAGGCAGTGGGGCCCGCCTGAGTTGTTGGCGAGGTTTCCTCCGATGGTGCAAGCCGATTGCGACGATGGATCGGGGGCGAAGTGGAGTCCATACGGCCGGGCCTGCTTGCTCAGGTCGAGGTTGATCACACCCGGACCGACCCAGGCTGCCTGGTTGTCGGGATCGATCTCAATGGTGTTCATGCCTGTCATCGACATGACGATGCCACCCGTCATCGGGGAGGCGCCTGCCGTCAAACCGGTGCCGGCACCCCTCGGTATGACCGGCAGACCGTGCCTGGCTGCGATCCTCACGATGGCCGATACCTGCTCGGCATCGCCGGGAAAGACCACACAGACAGGGTCGCCGCGCATGAGTGATGCGTCTTTGGAATAGAGCCTTCGCTCGAGCGGGTCATCGAGAACCCGATCGGAGCCAAGCAAATCACGAAGTTCGGCAATCGCGGCCACGCCATGACGGTAGTTGGCCTACGGGTTTGCCCGCCGAAAGGCCGGTTACGATCTCAGGCCTTTCCCCACCCACCGCCGCCGGGGGTCAGTACCAGGAGACGGTCGCCGGCGTTGACCTCCAAGGTCGTCTTCCCGTTCAGTCGGAGACGATCTCCGTCCGGCCGAATGAGCCAGTCCTCCCCCGTCGCCCCGGGCTCGCCTCCCTGCAGACCCCAAGGTCGATGCCGGCGTCGCTCCCCCATCAGGGAGAGGGTGGCGTCGACTGCAAAAGTGATCTCCCTCTCTATCCCTTCGCCACCGAAATGCACCCCGGGGCCTCCACTGCCCCGTCGCAGCGTGTACCGGGTCACCTGGAACGGATAATGCTCACCCAGGGACTCGATGGGGGTGTTCTCCGTGTTCGTCATTCCGGTTTGGATGCCCGACTGCCCGGGCCCACTCGGCCGGCCACCTTGGCCGCCGGCGACGGTCTCGTAGTAGGCGAACTCGTCATTGCCGATGAGGACGTTGTTCATGGTCCCCTGTCCTGCAGCGCCGACACGATCGGGAGCCGCCCCGGCCAGTGCTCCGAGAAGGCAGTCGGCGATTCGCTGGCTCGTCTCGACGTTGCCTGCGGCGACGGCCGCCGGGGGCAGGGCGTGAACCACGGTGCCAGGCTCGGTGCGGAGTTGGAGCAGCCGGTAGCAGCCACCGTTGGCCGGGATGCTCGGGTCGGTTGCGACCCTGACGGCGTAATACAGGCACGATCGAGTGACGGCTTCGACGGCATTGAAATTCGCCTCGACCTGTGGGTCGGTCCCCGAGAAGTCGGCGATGAGCCCTTCCCCGTCAACGGTGACGTCGACCCGTATCGCGATGTCGGACTCGCCGTGCTCCATGTAGTCCTCGAACCCGTAAGTGCCGTCGGGTAGCGACTCGAGAGCCGCCGCCATGCGGCGTTCGCCATACCCGAGTAGCGCGTCTCCCACCGCCATGAACCGGGATATCCCTTCACGCTCCGCTATGTCGGCGATGCGCCTGGCCCCAACACTGTTCGCTCCGATCTGCGCAGCGAGGTCGCCCCGCCGCTCGACCGGGGTGCGTGTCGCGGCCAGGAACGGCGCGGCGAAGTCATCCTCCCATCGCCCTTTGTGGGCGGCCAACATCGGTGGCACGACGTGGCCCTCCTGTTGGAGCAGCGTCGCATGTGCCGGCATCGATCCCGGGGCCTCCCCTCCCACGTCGGCGTGGTGTGCCCGATTCGCCACCCAAGCAACGAGGTCTGCGCCGAGGAACACCGGAGCCACCAACGTGAGGTCGTTCAAATGGGTGCCGCCGGCGAAGGGGTCATTGACCGCAAACTGATCTCCGGGGCGCGGGTCGAAAGTGGAGATGCAGGCCTCAACCGATGCCGGCATCGAGCCGAGGTGGACGGGGATGTGCTCGGCCTGAGCCAGCATCTCTCCATCGCGAGTGAATACCGCGGCGCTGCAATCTGCGCGCTCTTTGATGTTCGGTGACAGGGCGGTGAGACGCAGCACCGCCCCCATCTCCTCGGCGACCGAGGCGAGCCTATTGCGGGCAACCTCGAGCGTGATCGGGTCGATCATCGGGGATCTACAAGATGCTGGATGTGCTTGGAGGCTTCCCGATAGCTCAGGCCGGATAGCTCCTCGAGATGAGAGTTGATGAAGTCGGCGACAGCCTCAGGATCGACCCGGGCGTACTCCCGCAGCGCCCAGCCGATTGCCTTCCTGATGAAGAAGTCCTTTTCGTGGGCGCGAGCCGCACAAAAGTCGAAGAGCCGGCGCGCGTCCGTGGCGTCCTTGGCCCCGATCTGACAGATGACTGCGGTGCGTCGCAGCCACATATCGTCGTCGTCCACCCACTGATCGACCGTGGGCCACGTGTCGTCGGGATAACCGACCACGAGTGGTCGGATCAGCTTGGTGGCCACCTCGTCGACAAGGTCCCACCAGGCGGACCAGGCGGCTTCAACGATCAAGCGCTGGTAGAGGTGGAGGCGCTCGGGAGCGATGTGGTTCTTGAAGTGCCGGGCCACGGCCAAGGCGACGTACTTCTCTTCTCTGTGAGGAAGCTCCCAAAGGGCCAGGACAAGCCGCTCGTAGTCATCGCCGTCGGCCGGTGGGAAACGCTTGACCAGCTCGCGGACGATTGGCGTTCTACCAGCCTTCTGCACGCCGTAGAACGGCATCTCGGTCTTCATGTACGCCTGCATCTGCGGCGCCTTCACCGGATCGCCGACCTCGGCCAGGCTGGAGGAGACGAACTCGCAGGCCTCCGTCAGATCGGTCATCGCCGGATCACCAACGTCCCATCATCTCTGACCTCCGCCACGTCTCCTTCGAGAAGGAGGACGGTGGATGTGCCATCTACGACTGCCCCGGGGCCCGACAGCCGGGTCCCGGGGCTCAACGATGCCCTCGCCCAGACATTTCCCTCCATCGGGTCTCCATCCATCACCATCATCGCCTTAGTGGGTGAGGCGTCATCACCGGCCGGTGCTGTGATTGAGTCCCAGCCAATGGGTGCGGCGCCGGTGGCAACACCGCGGACATTGACCACCTCGACAGTGGCATCTTCCATCTCGAAGCCGAATCGAGATCGATGCTCAGCGTTGAAGTCGTCGCCAACCTGACCAGATCGGTACGGGACCAACAGCTCATGTGACTGGAACTCATATCGTGCATCCACCAGCACCT
>QQVI01000093.1 GCA_003388545.1 Actinomycetota bacterium | reverse complement strand
TCGATGGGGCCGGCGGGGACTTTGGCGTCGAGAGCGAAAGCCATCAGCCCAACAACCCGAATGCAACAGCGATTGGAGGAGCGATGAAGCCGATGGTGATGATGGACGAGAGGCTGATAGAGAGGTACCTCCTCCACGCGTTGAAACGTGGGTTGTTGACGCCAAGGCTCTGAAACATCGACCAGATTCCGTGATAGAGGTGGATGCCGAGAAGGACCGCCCCAACCACGTATAGGAGCGTGACAACGGGCCTGTTGAAGGTCTCGACGAAGTTGGCGAATACGGCACCCCGCTCCCAGGCCTCGGGTGCTGCCGGCCGGATTCCCCAGGTGAAGTCGGCGAGATGGAAGAGGAGGAAGGCTGCGAAGATGGAGCCACTCCACCGCATCGTCCGGCTGGCGTAGTTCGCAGCAACGTAGCTTCGCGGCCCCTGATAGTCCTCGGTGCGGGCCCGTCGGTTCATCAGCGTCAGCGAGTACGCGGCGTGAATGTGGAGGAGGAAGAAGATGATGAGCCCGGTGCGGAGTATCCAGAGGAAGACGTGGTGGGGGAGGATCGGGTCGAAGAGCTCGCGCAGCGCCTCACCGTAGATGTCGATGTCGGGGACGCCGTTCACGTCGGGGAGGAACATCTTCAGGTTCCCGACCATGTGGGCGATCGAGAAGCCGATGATGCCTATGCCAGTCACCGCCATAACCCACTTCTTGCCTATCGCCGACCGATAGAACTCGATGGGCCAGGGGGCCCTCTTCCTCTCAGCGGTGACGGTCACGATCTCAACTTTGTAAGAAAGGCTGGTGCATCTGTCAATTCCAATGATGCCACGGAGTGCCCCCAACAGCCGTTCCTTAGGTTTGTCGTCTCATATCTGAGACGTGGAGCGTTTGGTTCGGGATCGAGGTTTGGGGTCTTCGTACTCGTTCTCGTGGCTATCACATATGAGCCGTAGAGCCTAAGGAACGGGGTTGACGGCGCGCGCGGCCTTCCGTAATGTCAAACATGTAATTACACGGTTGTGAGGAGTTCGTGAATGCAGAGCAAGCTTGTGGAAGCGCTTGCGGTCGGCGAGTTGGCATGGCAGGACTACGCCAACTGCAGGGGCGCCGATGCAGATCTCTTCTTCCCCGAGCGGGGGGCGTCGACCCGGAAGGCAAAGTCGATCTGTGGAGCCTGTGAGGTCAAGGCCGAGTGCCTGGACTACGCCATCGAGATGGGTGAGAAATTCGGTATATGGGGTGGCCTCTCTGAGAGGGAGCGCCGGCGGGTGCGTCGGGAGCGCGCCACACGCCAGAGGAAGGTCAGCTGACCAGAGTTTTGGAGCCTCCCCCGAAACCCGGGGGAGGCTTACTTCTTGTCCGGTGTGTCAGGGCAGTTGCACGACCTCAGCAGCGCCTGGAATCAGCGAGTTCTGTGTCACCCAGATCGACCGGTCATTGCCTAGTGTCACCGCGGTGAGCATCGGGATGCTCCCGGCGACAACGTCACACGCAAGTGTGTGGACGTTGCAGGCGTTCAGCGTGCCTCCGGTGACGACTCCAAAGATCTCGACCGCAGCCCAGCTGGCCTCGTCGAGCTCCACCACGTAGAGCGTGCCCTTCGGATCGAAGGCGAGGTCGACGATGGAGGTGAACCCGCCATCGAACACCTTGACACAGTCCGGGCTGGAACCGCACTCTGCCCATGATGCCCTGGGGTGCACACGCCAGATGTTGCTCTCACCGGTAGGGCCGGGGAATCCCTTCAGCTCGCCGACGTAGTAATAACCGTCGGGGCCGATGGCCACGCTGGTTGGGACTGCCTGGCCGGGGATCTGCTCAGGCAGGAAGCAGAAGTCTGCGCCGGACTCGGGGCAACCAGCCAATGCCTTGATGTTGGCCGTCGAGACCAGCTCATCGGGGAAGACGGCCAGCACATGGACACTCCCGTTCCGGTTCACCTGGAGCAGATCATTGCCCCCGGCATCCACGACCAATGCCGCATTGCTGCCCAGCGAGGCAACGTCGTAGGGATTCGAGTCGAACGGGTCGTTCCCGTCGGGGTTGACCGAAGCTTCAAACTCGTACAAGTCGACGATCATCCTGGTCTCGGTGCCATCTGTCTGGTGCAACGCCTGACCCGTGTTGAGCGTGGGATCGCCGCCGGCCCCGGTGGTGACCCACATCGATGTCCCGCGAATCGGGCTGACGGCTGTTGCGCCCGGGATGGGTATTGCCTCGCCGGCGATGTCGTTCCTAATCGGGATGATTCCGGTGCTGGCATCAGCCACGAGAATCGCACCGTTTGGTGCTGTAGCCAGCCCGAAGAGCGGGCCGTTGAATCCGCCTGCTGCACCCCCCGAGATCGGAATGGCCGCCAGAGCGAGGGCGGCGATGAGTGCTACGACGCGTCGCTTGAGTCTCGACACGGTTCCTCCTTGATTGCCCCAATGGATGGCCCGCTAATTCGACCATACACGGCACGCGCGTTCGCGTGCAGCGCGCGTCAGAGATAGAGGCCCGAGCTCCCGTCCTCGTTCTGCTTGGGGGCGGTGAGAGCGCGTTTCTGCATCTCGGCGAGCTGGTTCTGGGCGGCCATCTGCTGAGACCAAAGGGAAGCCTGGATGCCGTGGAAGAGGCCTTCGAGCCAACCGATCAGCTGGGCCTGAGCGATGCGCAGCTCCGCCTCCGTGGCCTCACCGTCGCGTAACGGGATCATGATCTCGTCGAACTCCTCGAGGAGATCGGTCGAGAGAACTCCACGCAGCTCATCGACGGACCTTCCGTGAACTTCTGCGAGCCGGGCACGCCCCCCTTCGTCAAGGGGCGCCTGACGGACTTCGTCGAGCATCGCCCTTGTCATTGAGGCGATGCGAATCAGCTTCGTCGGCTCGGATACCGGCGGCTGGTCAGTGTCGTCTGCATGATCGGCCTCGACGTACTCCTCGCCAGGCTCGACGGCGTCTGGTTGTACTGAATCCTCCATCGATTCCAGCCTATCGGCAGCCTGAAGCTTTCGGACCTCGGGTCAGATGTCGAGAGGGTGGGGCTGGTTGTTCGGGACTTCGGCTCCGCAGATCTGGCACTTGGGCATTCCCCGGGAGACCATCGACTGACAGCTCGGGCAGGGAACCGCATTGGGTATGTCGTCGGTCATGTCCGCCTCGATCTCGGCCTGGATCTGCTCGATGCGGTCCATGAGTTGATCCGCTGTCATTCCCTGTTCCTCGAGCAGCGACCACAGGGCCCTGATGATCAACCCGAGATTCTCGACTTTGGCGTCGATCTGCTCGACGCGCTCAGAGCTTCGCCCGCCTTGTGCGGCCTCCATCGAACGTGCCAGCGACGACATGCGCGACTGGCTCTGCTGGGCCATCGAGTAGCCGATGATGAATTCGAGCATGCCCAAAATTCTGGGGTCTAGATCCCCCATGTCAAGGATTGACCCATCACACCCGGAATTCCATATTCGACATTCCCCGGCGATCGGATGCCGTGTACGCTCCCAACCGAGATGGATCGACGGGGCGCCTCCTAGTGTTTCGCCAGGCCTCGAGCCGAGAGTGGCGCATAGTCATCGCCTCCGCTCTGGAGCAGATGGACATCGCCAGCTGGGAGCTCAACCTCGATACCGGTGAGCTGTGGTGGTCAGAGAATGCGGGCCCCTTGTTCGGACGCCCGCGGGGCTTCGTCCCGGCGGGTTTCGCTGAAGCCGACAAGATGTTCGCCAGCGAGGACCAGCGACCTCGGGATCTCGACCTGGTCATCGAGAAGGTGAGCGAAGGGCCTGTCGAGGTGGAGCGACGGGCGCTCCTGCCCGACGGATCGATCAGGTGGACCTATCACCGGTACTTCTTGATGAATGACGGCGACGGCAGGCCGCAGCGTCTTGCCGGAATGATGACCGACATCGACGAGCGAAAGCGGCGTGAGATCGAAGACGATCTCCTCATCGAGGCCAGTCACGTGCTTGGCCGTTCACTCGAGTTGGAAAAGACGCTGGACGCAACCGCGCAACTCCTCGTGCCGTCCGTAGCCGACTGGTGTGTCATTCACCTAAGCGACGAAGGCAGCCTCGAAGGGGTCGCTATCGCACATGTAGACCCTGAGAAGGTCCGTTGGGCTCGCAAGATGCAAGAGGAGTACCCGCCTGAAATGGATGCTCCCTATGGGCCGGCACATGTGATCCGGACAGGCGAGCCGGAGCTGTACTCCGAGATACCGGATGAGGTTCTCGTTGCGTCCGCCCGCGGCGATGAAAGGAGGCTCGAGCTGCTTCGTTCCGTGGGCTATCGATCGGCGTTGGTGGTACCCCTCCGCTCCGGAGACAGCGTGATAGGTGCCATGACACTGGTGACTTCGGAGTCGAATCGACGCTTCGATCAGAACTCGCTGGAGTTCGCCGAGAGGCTTGGCGGCCAGATGGCGGTATTCATCGACAATGCCCGTCTCCACACCAAGCTGCTGGACGCTTGGAAGGGTCAGAGTGAAGCCATCGAGACTCTCCAGAAAGGCCTGACACCTGACCCACTTCCGGAACTCGCCTCTGTGGCGTTCGCCGCCCACTACGAGATTGGGGGTGAAGAGAAGGTGGGTGGCGACTGGTACAACGCCTTCTTGTTGCCATCCGGTTTGGTGGCGATGGTTATCGGTGACGTGGTTGGAAGAGGCGTGCCGGCGGTCACCACGATGACCGAGTATCGCAATGCGCTGCGTGTCCTCCTCGTGGAGGGTTATGGGCCAGGCGAAGCGATCAGTCGCCTCAACAGCTACGCCACCTGGCGGAGTCCGGATGGCGCCGGCTTCGCCACTGCGTCGTGTCTGCTCTATGACCCGGACAAGAGCCTTCTGACCTGGGCGTCAGCCGGACATCCTCCGACGATGCTCCGCTCAGCCACAGGGGTGGAGAGGCTCGATCATCGGTCGGATCCACCGATTGGCGTGAAGTCCGACCATTCCTTTGCGGAGTTCTCGCGACAGCTCTCAGGCGGTCAGACGCTCGTGCTCTACACCGACGGGCTCATCGAGCACCGCAAAGAGAACATCGACGTCTCAATCGACCGACTGGCTACCGAGCTGGCCAAAGCCCCGTCGGCACCAGAAGGGGCCGTGAAGCACCTGCTGTCAAGGCTGCCTTCCTATCCCTCCAAAGACGACGTGGCGATACTCGTCGCCCAGTTCGAGTAGGAGGCCGGGCAGACCTGTTCCCACGCAACGTCATTTACCGTACGATGACGTTGAGCAACGATGAGGACGGACAATGTCCGAGGATAGGAAGGTCGATTTCCCGCCCATCCTCGACGCAGCGCAGGTAGCGGAGCTATTGGGTATGAACGTTCAGATGGTGCGCCGTTATGCGAGGGAGGGCCGGCTGCCGGCCTACAAGCTCCCGGGCGGCCGCACTTTCAAGTTCTTCCGGGACGAGATCTTCGATTGGGTCAAGGCCCACCCGGTGACCGCGGAAAGCGATGTCGAAGGAGATGTCAGCGCCGAGAGGCGGAGCGAATGACCGACCTCACACTTCCCAACGGCACGTAGGCGATCCGACCGTCGGGGTCTTCGACCCTGAGGTGATCCTCACCAACGGCCTTGATCCGGCCCATCAGCGCCGACCCGTCCGTGAGCTCGAGTCGGAGCCGGCTGTCCGACGATGCGTGTTGTTTGAGGAGGCCCACAAACGACATGCCGCTCTTCGTCGCCGGAGAGCCTCCCTGGCCCTCTACGAACGACCAGGTCGCCACGTCGAGTCGCACATCGGCTTCTTGCTCGGGCATCTGGATGGTGACGTAGTCGGTCCCGGTGGTCAGGATCGGGCCGCTGATGACCGTGCCCGACATCTCCGCCGTAGCGCGCTCTCCGCGGTGGCCTGCGTCCTCCGCGAGAGAGAGGAGATTCATCTGTCGTTGCCGCAACGCCTCCGTTTGCTGCTCGTCTTCGGCCGCCTCAGCCGCCCAGTCTTTCCCTGCGTTTTGGCGCAAGAAGGAACCCAGTTCTTCCTCGGGATCGATCGGTTCAACCATTGGCTTTTCGCGCTCTCGACATCGGTCGCAACTCCAACGATAGGTTGCTCTGAGTGAACGTGACGCCCTTAGTGGATACGAGGGGAGCGGGCACCTCACAAGCGGCTCGACGAAGATCGATACGCCGCCCGTCGCTTTCGCACATTCTCATCGCCACCGCAGTTGTCCTCGCCTTTGTGTTCAACTTCCTCGCCCTGCAGGATCGCGGCGAGACCACGCTCGTTGCGGTGGCCAATGACGACATCTCCGCCGGATCCCGATTGGCTGCGACGGATGTGCGGTTCGTCCCCATCGGTGCAGGGTTCGAAGGTCTGGCCAGCCTTGTCACTGAGAGCGATTGGGCACTCCTCGACGGCTGGGTGGTCACAAACGCCATCCCGGCCAACGGTGTCATAAGTGTCGAGAGTCTGTCCGAGCCCGTAGGCGGTGATGGGATGCGGTCGATGAGCGTCCCGGTGGGTTTGGAGCACGCGGCGGGTGGCCTGCTCGAAGTTGGCGACACGGTTGACGTTCTCACTGTCGACGACGACGGGCCCCACTATGTAGTTGCCGGCGTAGCAGTCGTCGCGATTGCGCAGGACGGTGGCGGTATCGGCGGGATCGGCGGCTATCACGTGGTTCTGGCCGTGGACGCCGAACAGGCGTTGGCGCTTGCCGGTGCCATCGATGCCGGTTCTGTGGAAATCGTTCGTTCCACCGGCGCTCCGCCTATTGCGAACGGTGGGAGAGATGCCGCTCCCTGAGATCTCGCTCGCTGCGTCGGCTCGTGATTGGAGCGATCGGCTCCATCGCTTCGTCCTCGATCACGGTGGCGCCATCGTGCGGGGTCGGGTCATGTCTGATGATCAGGCCATGCAGGGTGCGTTCGACGTCCTGCTCATCGACGACATCTGCTCGTTCCTGACGCCGCGACTGGTCAGTGATCTTCGCCGGCAGGGGAAAGCCGTCGTAGGTGTCTTCGACCACGGCGACGGCTCAGATGCAAAGAGGCGGCTGCTCGAGGCGGGGATCAGCGATGTGATTGAGTCCGACGCTCCACCAGACGAGTTCATCCGCGTGTGCCTGGCAACAGTGGCTCACAGAGATCAGCCCGTCGTGGTCGACGCCGAGCCACGACGCCAGGGACTCAGCGTGGGCGTGACCGGCCCACCCGGGGGCGTAGGTGTCACCGAGGTCGCATGCGCACTCGGCGTACTGCTCTCGGAACGGCGGTCCACTGCGCTGCTGGACGCCAACCAGGCATGGCCCGGGATCAGCCAGCGCTTGAACCTCCCCGTACACCCAAACCTGATGACGGCTGCCGACCTGGTCATGCATGAGCCCGAGCGGCTCGATGCTGCCCTGAACCGCGTTGGCCCGCTTCATGTCATTTGCGGTCTGGCGAACTCCCGGTTGCCCCGGCTAGCTGCGGGGGAGGTGGGCGCAGTCCTCGAAGCGCTCTCGGAGAGACACGAAGTGGTCATCGTGGATCTCGGTGCGGTGCCCGACGCGTTGACCGCGGCTCCTGTTCACAGTCTCGATGTCGTTTTAATCGTCGGAGCCGCCACACCGTCAGGCGTCACCCGCCTCCTCCAAGCACACGAGTCGCTGGTTGGATCAATCGGGGCGGATCGAGAGGTAGCGCTGGTCGTGAATCGGGTGGGTCGGTCGCTCCGGCAGCACGATGAGATTGCGCTGCTCCTTGGTAACACTGTTGAGGACATTCCTGTGGTGATGGTCCCAGATGATCGCCGGGTTTCCCGCTGGTCATGGGACGGTGAAGCCGTTGGTCGCGGGCCGTTCGAGCGATCCGTGCGGAAGCTTGCGTCGATTCTCGAGAAGGGTGTCGATGACGGTTGACGCCTACGAGGAGATACGGCGACGGACGCTCGATCGAATCGATAGTGCGGGTATCGATCCCGAGGCCGACCCCGATGGATTGCGCAAGCTGGTCTCACGTGCCGTCGAGGAGTACCAGCAGAGGGCGCACCTCGGCGACGGCAGATCGCTAGCCGATCCCACCTCGACCATCGAACGCCTCCTCCGCTCGGTAAGCACCCTGGGACATCTCGGTGGCCTCCTTCGCCGGCAGGACATCGAAGAGATCTTCATCGAGGGTGACAGGGTCACGTTCCTCGAATCGTCCGGTCGGCTCGCAGCGCTGGAGACGCCAACGACCGAGTCGGAGAATCGCCAGGTTCTTGAGCGCCTGTTGGCGCCGACAGATCGAAGACTTGATGCCTCGACGCCGATAGTCCAGGCGCGGATCCTGGGAGGGACAGCTCGGCTGACCGCGATCATTCCGCCGGTGTCCGACCAGCTGTCGGCGACCATCCGGCGATACGCGCTGCGCCGTCAGACGCTGGACTCACTAGTAGATCTGGGCTCTATCGATCGAGTCACGGCGAACTTCCTGTCCTTCGCCATGAGGGCGTCGGCGTCCATCATCGTCTCCGGCCCGCCTGGCGCAGGCAAGACCTCGTTGCTATCCGCATTGATCGCTGCTGTGCCCACAGATCACTGCATCAGATCGGCCGAGGAGGTCCGTGAGCTTCACGTCCCAGTCGTCCACGGGGCGTACTACGAGGCACGCCCACCAGCGCTGGACGGCAGCGGTGAGATCAGCCTCAGAGATCTCGTGAAGATGATCCTCGCGATGAGGCCAGACCTGATCGTGGTTGGGGAGGTGCGTGGGTCGGAGGCTTTCGAGCTCACGCGAGCAGTGAATGCCGGTTGTGGGATGGCTGCGACCATTCACTCGAATTCGGCCACCGATGCCCTCAACGCATTGGTGAATGCCGCGCTCATGGCCGGGGAGAACGTCCCGGACAAGGTGGTCCGTTCGATCTTTGCCACGTCAATCGATCTGGTTGTCCACATTGATCGTCATGCCGACCCCGATGGGCGGATCCGTCGGCAGACGGCAGAGATCAGGGCTCTGGTGCCATCCCTTCACGACGACTTCTCCACGGAGGCCATATTCGAGAGAGCGTTCCCAGGAGCGCCGCTTCAGTGGACCGGGGCGCTGCCACCTGAAGGCCTGAGGCGCAAGTTGGAACGGGTGCTGCCGGAGGGACTCACGATCGCGGGCCTGCTGGGCGGTCAAGAGGTCGTGACATGAGCTTTGCTGCAGCGCTGATGAGTGCGATGGCGCTCTGGCTCGTTCTCTCGAGATACCAAAGGCGTGGCGCACATCGGGGTGCCGGAGCCCGTAAAGCCGGCGCGCGACGGTTTGGTCTCGATGTGACCACCAGCCAGTTCTGGCTCAGCTCGTTGGGAGCAGGCGCTCTCGCATTCGGGGTTGTCCTGGCCCTGACCGGCCTAGTGGCTGTGGCCATCGTTCCCGCGATCGTCGTTGCCATGCTCCCCAAGGCGTACTACGAAAGGAGACGTTCCCAGCGACTGGCGGACGTTCAGGAGGCTTGGCCAGACGGCTTGAGGGACCTTCTCTCATCCGTGCGGTCGGGAGCTTCCCTTCCCGCAGCGCTCGAAGATTTGGGCAGATATGGACCGCAGTCGCTGAGAGATGTCTTCGGAGGCTTCTCGGTATACGCCCGAAGCCTGGGAGTCGTGCCGACGCTCGAAATGATTCGAGGCGACCTCGCGGACCCCACATCTGATCGGGTCATAGAGGTTCTAATCCTCGCGTATGAGAGAGGCGGGTCCGCGGTGCCCGACATTCTCCAAGATCTGGCCGTCGCCACCACCAAAGACGTCTGGACCCTCGAACAGGTGCGCGGAGAGGCCCTGGAGCAGAAGATCAACTCGAGAGTCGTGTTTGTCCTGCCTTGGCTCGTTCTCGTTGTGATGACGATGCGGTCGGGAGCGTTTCGAGAGTTCTACTCAACGACCACAGGCATGGCAGTCATCGCGATATGCGGCCTGTTGAGCCTGGCCGGCATGGCTATGGCGGTGCGAATCGGAGCGCAGCCCGAGGAGCCGCGTGTATTCGCGGGGGGCGCCGACTGATGCCGCCGCTGGCACTTGCCGCCTCGATCGCGTCGGCTGCAGCTATTGGCCTGGCGATGTGGGTGCTCTACCCGCCACCAACGAGGTTGGTCAGACGAGTCTTGCCATATCTGAATCCGACCGTCACAACGAGGGTCTCCGGTCACCAGGGCTTCTTGGGCCGCGTCTTCGGCCCGATGATCGATCAGGCCGCCACGTGGGTGAGCGGGCTGGTCGAACGGCGGGGGACCGATCACACCCTCCTCAGGCTCCGTCAGGCGGGGTGGTTTCCTCGGATGGCCGACGATGAGGTGCTCGTCGCATACCGCCACTCGCAGCTCCGCGGGGTTGTGGTCGGGGCCTTTGCAGGCTTCATCCTCGGACAGCTTCTGGATCTGCCGCTCACTGCTTCGATTGCCCTCGGTGTGCTCGGCTTCGTCATCGGTCTGACCCGTCCCAAGGCAAGGCTGGAACGTGCAATCGAGGACCGGCGGGAACGGATGCGCATCGAGATCTACACCGTGAATCAGCTTCTGGCCATGAGGGTCCGGGCCGGGGGTGGAGTCATCGGAGCGGTGCAGTCAATCGTGGACCGCGGACAGGGTGCGGTAGTTGAAGACCTGAGCCAGGCGCTACGACTTCATAGATCAGGGTGGCGCGGTCCCGAAGCATTCCGACGGATTGCCGAGATCACTCCGGAGCCGTTCTGCTCCCGCACCTACCGATTGTTGGCCTCGGCGGAGGAGAGAGGCTCAGACCTTGCATCGTCTCTTCTTGCACTCTCCGAGGATGTCCGTGAGACGCGGCGTGAGTCGATCAAACGCTCGGCGACAAAGCGACGCGCCGCGATGCTCGTCCCCACCATCGCAGTCCTGGCTCCCGTCCTCATCATCTTCGTGGCTGCACCACTTCCGTTTCTGATCACGGGCTGGCAATGAAAGGAGAAGAGATGCCGCATGTCCGCTATTGGTTCGATCGACTGAGAGAGGAGGATCGGGGCCTGAACACAGCTGAGCTCATGGGGAACGCAGCGCTCGCAATAGCGGCGTTGGTTGTGATCTGGGGCGCTCTGCAGGTACTCGGTGTCGACATAGTCGAATGGATTCGGGGCTCGTTGCTGGGAGGTTGAAGGATCGGGGCTTTGCCTCGATGCAATTCGTCATAGCCTCGGCCCTCGCGCTGCTGTTCTTCACGGCGCTGATCAACGTGATGGTGGTTCAGTACGCACGGGGAGCCGTGCGCTCGGCGCTGGACCAGGGTGCAAGAGCGGGATCTCTGAACGGGTCGGTCGAGACCTGTGAGGAGCGTGTCGACGAAGTGCTTTCGGACCTCCTCGGTGGCGAGATCGGCGAAACCAGGACGTTCCGATGCGAGTTGGCCGGCCCTCTGATCCGAGCAGAGGGCTCAGTCATCGTCGACTCGTGGACCATCTTCACGTCGGAGTTCACGATCGACCTGGCTGCGGAAGCGACGGTGGAGATCAATGGCTGATCAGGTGAAGTCGGCCGAAGACGGCCATGCCGGTGTCGAACTGGCTCTTGCTGTCGCCGTCCTCCTCATTCCGGTCGCGGTTGGCGTGCTTGCCTTCGCGCCGTGGACGGAGAGGTCGGTGCTCGCCGAAGCCGCAGCCGCTGAGGCGGCGAGAGCGGCAGTTCTCGCTCTGTCGGTTGAAGCCGGCTCCGACGCAGTAGACGCGATGGCCCAGAACTACGGGTTGGGCCCCGATCAGATTCGACTGGGCTGGTGCGGGGCGGATCCGGCAATCGGCGGTGTAGGGAGTTGTCCTATGGGCCGGGGCGCAATCATCGAAGTCGCGGTTCAGGTTTGGGTGCCAATGATCATGACGCCCTGGGGTGAGGTCGGAGGAATCTGGATTGGTGCTGAGCACGCTGAGGTCGTCGACCTCTACCGGAGCATCGGATGAGCAGGGACCGTGGATCGGTGACGATCTGGGTGCTCGGCCTGAGCGTCTTGCTTCTCTTCTTCGGAGGTGTGGCGCTCGATTTCTGGAGGGTCCTGGCCGTCCAACGTCAGGCTGCAGCCATCGCCGACACTGCGGTGGTCGCAGCAGCATCCGGCATAGATGAAGCCCACTACAGGGAGACCGGGGAGATCCTCATCGACCCGGATCGAGCAGTCGAGCTGGCGACGGCGTCGATCACGAATCAGGAGATCGAGGTCACGGCGGCTCTGGTGACGGTCTCTCCTGACGGAACAGCAGTAGAAGTCGAGGTCAGCGATGAGATCCGAGGCGGGTTTGTGGCCTTCTTCAGCGGTGACGATGGGGTACTAGCTGTGACCGCAACTGCCACGGCCGAGCCCAGGCTCGTGCCTTGATCTAGAGATCGGATATTGGGCGACTAGGGCGTACTGAATTACAGCCGACGGGGAATTCTCACTTCGCGATGGGGTTCAGTTATTCTTGAGACTTCCCCGCAACACCCTGATGTGTTGCTGTTCGGGGGTGGTGTAATTGGTAACACAGCAGGTTCTGGTCCTGTCGTTGAGGGTTCAAGTCCTTCCCCCCGAGCGAGGCAAGTAGCCAACTTGCCGACAACCCGGTCCCGTCGTCTAGGGGTCTAGGACGCCGGCCTCTCAAGCCGGAAACGCCAGTTCAAATCTGGTCGGGACTGCAAGAAAACCCCAGGTCAGAGGCATTTCTGCCTCTGGCCTGTTTTCGTTTCGCTCAGGACGAATTGAGAAACCTGTGTCCCAGCCGCTGGGGGATCCCCGTGGCGGCGTATCGAGCCAGGATTCTGATGGCGTACTCGATGAGGTCTTCGATCCGCGCCCCACTGGGATGCGAAGTCGACCAGAGTTCGAGATTGCTGAGACGATTGTCGAGGCGATTCCCGTTCTTGTGATGGACCTGTTCGTCAGGAAGCAGGGGACGGCCGATCGCCTTGGCAACTACCAATCGATGCTCTTGCATCATCGTCTGATCGTCCTCAGATGCCTGTATCTGTCCGGCACCGGCACGAACCTGTAGCCCTTGTGTTCATGGATTCCCTTGACGGCGCGGATTGGCTCGTCCGGTCTAGGGTCTCCCGATGCGAGGACTCTCTTGTAGTGCGCCGCGCAGAATCCTCTGGCCTTGTGGGGTCTCTCGCATCCCTCGACACTGCACATTCTCTCTCCTTCCCGTAGTGGAGTCGTTCCGGCATCCCCCGTTCTCTGGAGGCGCTGGTAGTGGCCGTGGCAGTAGCCGCGTGCGTCGTGTGATGCATCGCAGCCATCGACGATGCACCCTTGGGCTCGGGTCACCGGACCGGGTGGTCCGGTCTTGCCGGTGCGGAGTACCCGCCGATAGTGCATCTCGCACCACTCCTGGCGGCCATAGATCGGGCGCTGGCACCCGTCGACACTGCAGGCATCGGCCATGGGTCGAAGGTAAGGAGAGGGTGTGACGAATAGGAGAGAGCGCAGCCCCTGGGAGGATGAGGCTGCGCCCTGTGAGTGGCTTGGATCTAGGAGACGAGCTTCAGGGCTCGAGTGGCGGCCTCGATGGTCTCGTCGATGTCGTCGGTGGTGTAGGCGACTGCGATACGGGCGTCAGTGATGACATAGGGGGGTAGGAGGATCCCGGCGTCGTGCATGGCGACCCTGAAGGCCTCGCCTCGATCGAAGTCGGCGTCCACGGCCTCCCGGAAGGTGACTGGCGGCTCCTCCCGCCAGTTGATGATCCACCCGGAGCCGACACCCGTCACATTTGCTGTGACACCGGCATCCTGGATGGCTCGCGCCAAACCTTCTCGAAGACGTTCGCCGAGCATCCACATCTTCTCGATGCCACCGGCCTCGAGAGCGTCGATCGTGGCCAGGGCGGCGGCGGCGCCGTAGGGATTGGCGTAGAAGGTGCCGTCGATCGTGACCTGAGTTCCCAGCAGGTCCATCACGTCAGCCCGGCCGGCGAGTGCTGAGATCGTGTATCCGTTCCCTATCGCCTTGCCCAGCGCTGTCATGTCGGGGATGACTCCGGCAATGGACTGATACCCGCCCAGATGGTGACGGAACCCGGTCTTCACCTCGTCGAAGACGAGTAGGGCGCCATGACGTGTGGTCAGCTCGCGCAGGAGCTCGAGGAAGCCGGGCGCTGGGGCAGCGTTGGTGTAGCTGTGTAGGTAGGGCTCGGTGAAGACGGCCGCGATCTCGGCACCCCTAGCCGCAAAGACCTGGCGGACGGAGTCGGCGTCGTTCCAATCGAGGACGATGACAGTGTCGGCATCCCTGGGATCGGCGCCACCCGAGTTGGGAGCGTCGGGTGGGGGAGCGTTGCCCGGCTCGACGTCGAAGTTGGCGCCTATCCCGAGCTGGCCCGCCCAGCCGTGATAGTGGCCATGGAACTTGACGATCGTTTGCCGACCGGTGAAGGCCCTGGCGACGTGCAGGGCATGCTGCAGGGCGTCTGTGCCCGTGTTCATGAGGACGACCTTCTCCGCCGAAGGCAGCACCGACACGATCCGCTCGGCCAGCTCGACCTCGTTGGCCTGGGGACCAACCCAGTTGAGATCGACACGGTCGATGGTGCGTTTGACTGCGTTGTTGACCATCGGGTCTGCGTGGCCCAACACGATGGGCCCGTAGGAGAGCAGGTGGTCGATATACCGTTTGCCCTCGGCGTTCCAGAGATACGCACCGTTGGCCCGGACTATGTAGTCGGCGAGGTCTGAGCGGCCACCCGCAGAAGCCCCGCCGGGAATGACCCGGGCTGCTCTTTCGAACATCTCTTGTGACTTGGGAGCACCAACTGGGGCGTCTGGTTGCTGAATCGTGGTTGACATTGCTTCTCCTATTCGTTCGCCCGGTTATGGCAAATCGATCTTCAAGACGGCTTGGAATGTGCTTCAGGCGGTGCGGGCACCACCGAGCGATCCGGGCACAACCAACTCGCCGGTTGGGCCGAGTGAGCGGACCACAGGGCGCAGCGTTTGAGGGACAAGACCCAAGAGTGAGGCGCGACGTCTGAGCAGGTCTCTGCGTTAATCAGGGCTCGACGGTGGCGCCCAGGCGGGCGGTGATGGCGGTCACACCGAGGTCGGCTGCAAGGGTCCGAGCGCGTTCGAGGGCTTCGTGGCTCTCGTCGTCCCGGCCCATGCGTCGATGGGCTTCGCCCGCGAGTCGCTCCAGCTCAGGACACCAGAACATCTCACCGGTCTCCCAGGCGTGGGAGATCCCCGACGCTGCCGATCTCAACGCCCACTCAGGGTCGCCGGCTGCCAGTGCCAGCTCGGCAACGAGCCCGCGATAGAGAGTGTGGTTCACCCTCGTTGAGTCTTCCTCGAGAGCGTCAAGCGCACTTTCGATCGCTCGGGCCGCTTCGGCTGGGTCGCCGCCTCGCGCCGATTCGATCCAGATCTCATGCAGACGAAGCCATCGGTCCACAGCGGCGCTTCCGCCTGCCGCCTTCCGGGACCAGGATCTGGTTTCGTCGAGGTCGGGGGCAACGGTGCTCATGACCGCGACGACACCTCGGATCGTCGCAGCGAAGCCGGCCACGAACGGGTTGTCGAGCTCGGTTGTCAACCGCCAGGCCTCGTCGAGCTCTGCTCTCGCCCGCTCAGGGTCGCCGGCGAGCCAATAGAGCCACCCTGCGAATGAGTGGAACGTGATCCAAGCCGGCTGCTGCCCGAGAGGCAGCATGATCCCTCGGCTCTTGTCGGGATCAAGAGTCGTCAGCGCTTCACGGCACTTGTCTGCGGCCCCGATGGCTTCTCTGATTTGCCCGGCGTGGAGCCAGGCGATCATCGCCGCCTGATTTGCGGCATATACGACCATCGGATCCGGGTACCTGCTCGCCAGCTCCAGAAGCCGCTGCCCGATGTCGAGAGTTGCCCGCACGTTTCCGGATACGGTTTCGACCGAGAAACGCGCCTGGAACGAGGCAAGAACGGGGTGCATCTCATCGATGTCGTCCCCGGGGTCGAGCACCGGATCGCCAGATGAGATGCCCGTCAGGTCCCAGAGTCGCTGGGCTGCTTCACGCAAGCGAGGTGAGTGGAAGCCCTCACGCCAGCTCCAAACGCGTCCGAGATCGAAGAGGGACGCGATTTCCAATTGGTCTCGCTCGTGGGAGGGAGGTTCGTCGACGATGAGAGAGTGTCGTCTCTGAAAGAGGTCCTCAGCAAGCTCCATCGCATTCGACCGGTAGGCATGGTCGCCGGCACGTGCCCGCGCCCTGATCGCCTCGGACGCACCGTCAATCCGGATCGACTCCACCCTGTGGTGTGCGATCTCGACCCACCTCGGTGGATCGGCGCCGAAGCGTCGCTCCATCACGTTTGCCACATCGAGGTGGAGCTGGGACCGGCGCAGTGATCCGAGGCCGTGAAGGATGCCGTTGACCACGATCACATGAGAGAAGCGGAAGCGGCCCGGCTGGTTGGTCTCCGAGACGAAACCGGTGGCGGCCGCATCATCTATTGCGGCGAGGGATGGGGCGCGGTCGTATCCAAGTGCTTCTGCGACGATCTTCAGGTCGAACTCTCGACCGAGGACCGCGCCGCAGCGAATGACTTCCAGTGCCTCGGTAGAGATCGTGCCCAGACGCTTTGTGACGACATCAAGGACGGTTGTCGGGATCACTGACGATGCCAGCGTCAGGTCTATGCCCTTCTTGGACTCCAACAGCTTGATCAGCTCGACTGCGAAGAATGCGTTTCCTTCTGTCGCTTCGAACACCGACCTGGCTAGCTCTCGCGACGGTTCTTGACTGGTCACATGCTCGATCAGGTCGGCTACCTCGGATTCATCGAGCCGCGGCAGTGCGATGCGGTGAGCCCAGGGGAGACGATTCAGCTCAGCAAGGATGGATTGCAAGGGAGTTGCTGCCTGACTGTCTCGACCCCGGTGTGACCCGACGATGACGATCGGTGACGAGCCGATCTCGGCGGCAAGGAGAGCCAGGAGCGACAACGAGTCGGGATCAGACGAGTACAGATCGTCGATGAACAACGCAACGGGCCCGTCTGCTGCGACCTTCTTGAGGGATTGCGCGAGGGCTTCGGCGACCCGGAAGAGTGGCGCCGTGCTGGTTTGTGCCATCCCGGGGAGTAGAGGGGTCAGATATCCGGCTTGAGCCCCGGCCATCGCTGCCAACCTCTCAGCTCCGAGCTCGCGTGTGATCTGAGCCCACGGCCAAAACGGCGGCGTGCCGCCTACCTCGACACAGCGGGCGAATGCGGTGACTACGCCCCTCGAGCGAGCAATCTGCCGGAACGTCTCGAGGAGCTTCGTCTTCCCCGCTCCAGCCTCCCCTTCGACGATTACGACCGAGCCTGTCCCGGTCGCCGTTTCTGCGAGCAGGGCCTCGAACCGCTCTCGTTCATCCTTGCGTCCCACCACAGGTGCCAGATCCTGTTTGGCGGCCGTCAATGGCTTGGGTGGCGCGGCCAGCGATGCATCCTGGTCGAGTATGGCCAGCTCCAGATCTCGCAATTCCTCTCCGGGGGAGATGCCCATGTCGGCGAGCATCTCTTCACAGCGGCGATAGGCGCGCAGGGCATCGGCCTGCCGCCCTGACCTGTAGAGAGCGAGCATCAGATGAGCCCAGAGCCGCTCCCGAAGCGGATATTGATCCACGAGCGACTCGAGGTCGGCAACGAGATCAGCAGAGTGCCCCTCTCGCAGCTCGATCGCAAAGCGCAACTCCTCCGCCTCGAGACGGAGCTCTTGCAGGCGCGAGATCTCGACTCGGGTGAACTCTTCATAGGTGAAGTCGCCGTAGGGAGCACCTCTCCAGAGTGACAGTGCTTTCTTCAAAAGCCCCCGAGCCTGCCCGGACGCCGAATCGGCGGCTCCCGTGGCTTTGTCGAGCAGAGCTTCGAACTCCAGGGCGTCCACCTGGTCTGCTGTCACGGCGAGCTGGTAGCCGGCGCCGTTCTTTTGCAGCACCCGCGCCGGCGTGCGGGCCTCGCGACGAGGCTCGATCGCCTTGCGAAGATTGGAGATGTACACCTGCAGCGTCGCGAGGGCACTTTCGGGCGGGTGGTCACCCCAGATTGCATCAATGAGCCGATCCGGAGTGACGGGTTGGTTTGCATTGATCAAGAGCATGGCCAACACGGCTCGCTGCTTGGGGCTGCCGATATCAATCGGCACACCGTCGAGAGTCGCCTCGAGCGGGCCGAGAACGCCAAAGCCGACCAACCCTGAAGGGCTCATCCCCATGATGTGCGAGTATAGCAATAGCTATTGCGGCAACATCGGTTGCGCCCGGAATTCTCCGAAGGTTTTGGCGCCTCGGCGACGGACTGTGGGCGGCGTGGATTGGCCCCTGTACCCTTCGATTCCGTGGTTGAGAAACTCAGTTCCCGAGACTTTGCGGTCTTTTCGGCAGCGGCTGCCACGTTGGTACCTGCTGGTTCAGCAAGGTCCGGCTCGGCGGTGCCGGTCGAAGTGATCCGGAAGCGTCTCCCCGGCGTGATGGCCGATCTCTCTCACGATTCCGACCGCTCCCAGCTGCGACAGTTTCTTCGGCTCCTCGACACGAGGTCCGGTGGGCTCTTCCTCTACGGTCGGCCACGAGCATTCACTGAGCTGGAGCAGGCTCAACGCGCCGATGCCCTCCTTCGCATGAAGCGCCACCCTGCCGGCCTGGTCCGGGGTGGGGCAAGGGCGTTGAAGACCCTCGTCGCGCTTCTCTGGGTGACCACCGATGATCCCGCGGAGCATCTAGCCGCCTGGGAGGCCATGGGCTACCCGGGGCCAGATGGGCCACCCCGGAAGGTCGCGAAAACGGTGGAGTTGGTGGCGATCGACAGGGACACCGCCCTGCAATGTGATGTAGTGGTGGTCGGGAGTGGGGCAGGTGGTGGCACCGCTGCCGGTGTGCTCGCAGGCGCGGGTCTCGACGTCATAGTCCTCGAGGCGGGCGGCTACAACAACGAGTCGGACTTCTCCCATCTCGAACGGGATGCCTACCGGCGGATGTACCTGCACAAGGGTTTGGGCACCACGGCCGACGGGGGGATGGTCGTGCTGGCCGGGGCGACGCTCGGTGGCGGGACCGTGATCAATTACACGACGTCATTTCCAACTCCGAACCGGGTTCGCGAGGAGTGGGACCGGGTCGCCGGTTTCAGCGAAGTCTTCACAGGGGAGGGGTATGCCGACTCATTAGATGCCGTGGCGTCCCGTCTGGAGGTCAACTCCGACCACGGGCAGCCATCGCCCCGGGCTCAAATCTTGGAAAAGGGCCTGCGTGATCTCGGGTGGCAGGTAGGTGAGATGCCCCGCAACGCCGTGGGGTGCACAGGGGAGGCTTGCGGCTACTGCACGATGGGCTGTCGACTCGGAGCGAAACGGTCGACTCTCGCGACCTACCTTCAGGATGCGTCCCAAGCTGGCGCGCGAGTCATCACGAATGCCCATGCGAGAGTCGTCTTGACGGACGGGGGACGGGCCTCCGGTGTTCTGGCCGATGTGGGCGGTTTCGAGCTCACGGTGAGGGCCCGTGCCGTGGTCCTCGCGGCCGGAGCGCTTAATACCCCGGCAATCCTTCTGCGGAGCGGCCTCGGAGGGCGGGCGGCAGGCCGCTATCTGAGAATGCACCCCGTGACGGCGGTCTGGGGTCGTTTCTCCGAGCGGGTCGACCCGTGGACCGGCATCCTTCAGACGAGGTACTCAGATGAGTTCGAAGACCTCGACGGCAGCGGCTACGGATTCAAATTCGAGACCGCTCCGGTGCATCCGCTGTTTCCAGCCGCGTTCATGGGCTGGGAGAGTGGCGACTCCTTCAAGCGTGACATCCTGGGGCTGGGCCACACTTCTGTCGCCGGGATTCTCCTGCGCGACCGCGACCATGGCCGGGTCGTCATACGCAAGGACGGGTCACCGGTCTTCCGCTACTCACTGTCCAGATACGACCTCGCCCATGTTCGAGAAGGCGTAGCCCGTGGTGGCGAGCTACTCGCCTCCGCAGGGGCAGAGGAGGTCATCTCCTCGACCGTGACGCCCGTGCGCTGGCGTCCGGACAGCGGCACTTCGGTCGAGGATTTCGTCGCTCGCGTCGACGCAGTGGGCTACGGGTCGAATCAGACTGGCTACTTCACTTTCCACCAGATGGGGACCGCGCGGATGGGTCGGTTCCCGGCGGACTCGGTCGTAGGGGCCGACAACGAGGTTCACGACACGTCTGGCCTTTTCGTGATGGACGGGTCGTGCTTCCCCACGGCGTCTGGTGTCAATCCGATGATCTCGATCGCCGCGATCGCACATCGTGGCTCGAGCATCCTCGCTTCGAACCTCGCCTGACAAACCGTCAGGGCGCCTGATCCTGAACCTGCTCGAGCACCTCGTCGAGGAAAGCATCACCGCTGGCGGTGTCAGCGTCGACTTCGAGGAGACGGTCTACAAGCTGAAGCTCCATCTGCAGGCGTGCGCAGCCGAGTTGCTCGGCAATCTCGTAGAAGCGGCTCACGGCCAGGTCGTCGACGATTTCCCGGATGTCGGACACGGGCAGGCTTGTTTCGGTGGACTCGGCGAATGCATCGACGCTGTCTGCTGACTCCCGGACGGCAGCTATGAACGCTTCGGATATCGCATCGCAGTCGGTGAGCTCGCTGATCGTCTCTTCGATGTCGATTCCCTCAAGACGTCCCCGAAGATCGGAGGTGGCCCCTTCGAGACCCGAGCAGCCGGCCAAGGTGGCGACCACGATGACGAAGAGAAGAGCGCGCCCAAGAGATGAGAGAGTGCTTCGGCCTGGTCGGAGCATGGTGCGAGGATAGTTGGGCGGAGCCGGCGAGTTCCTGGCCTGGATTCAGTGTTTGCCTCACGCGCGAGTGGGTAAGGACAAAGCGAACGCTATTTGCACAGGAACCCAAGTGACAGCAAAAGAAAACCTCGAGAGAGCCGCCTACACCGCCGTCGGCGCCCCCGTCGCCGGTGCGAAGGCTCTCAAAGCCAAGGCCGAGAAGCTGGCCGAGACCGTCCGCGAGACCAGACGTGAGTTGAGGTCCGATGCCTTGAGTGAGTTCGACGAGTGGGTCGCAGAGGGCGAGATGGTCGTCGACCGCTTGCTCGAGTGGCTCCGCTCAACAGGAGCGAGCACGGAAGTCAGGTCGGCGCGCCAAGCAGCCACCGAACAGGTCCGTACCGGGATGGCGGAAGTATCCGACACGCTCGACAAGGCTCTCGATGTCGTGGAACCCGACATCGCCCTCACCGAGATCCGTGGAGTCGGTCCAGCCAACGCCAAGAAGCTCGCCGAGTCGGGCGTGCCCGGCATTGCCTCCTTTCTCGAAACGACGAGCACCCAGGAAGGCACCAAGCGCCTCACCGACAAGACCGGCCTCTCAGCCGACGTCCTCAATGAATGGCGAGCGCAGGCAGATCTCACCCAAATCGACGGCATCGGAGACTCGTACCAGCGGGCTCTTCATTCTGTCGGGATCGGGACGATGACACATCTCGCCAATGCGGACGCAGGCCGGGTCATCGAACAGATCGAAGCGATCGATCGCCCGGGCATGCCAAAGCAGGCCCCGACGACGTCCGAGCTCAGAAGCTGGATCAAGGAGGCCGGCCGCATGAGCATTGCGGACGCAAGCTGAATAGACCTTTGAATTAGGAGTTGAAGTGATGACAACCACAGCAGAGAAAATCAGAAGTGCAGACGAGACCCTGGCAACCGCTGAGAATGCCATGGGCAAAGCTCGTAGCGGCCTCCACGCCGCCGAGGAAGTCGCCATCCAGGCCGAGAAGGTGAAACGGAGCCCGCTGGCAATGACCATCGGCGCCATCCTCGCCCTCACCATCATCGGCGCAATCGTGATGATGTTCCGCGACGACAGCTGACCTGACTCAGACCAAGAGCAAAGGCCCCGCTCATTCACGGGCGGGGTCTTTTTGCTGTGTGGACGTAGCAGTTCGTTTGCGCCGAGGGCCACCTCTATACTGCCCGGCGCCCCGGTTTCCCCTTTTGCTACGGAGGATTCTTCAACATGACAGAAATGTTCCTGTACATCGCGCTCGCCGCCGGTTTGGGTGCGCTTCTGCTGGCCGTGTACTACACCCGAGCAGTCCTCGCTGCGCCACAAGGCAACGAGAAGATGGTGGAGCTCTCGTCAGCGATTCGGGCTGGGGCGATGGCGTTCCTGCGGCGCGAGTACACCTGGGTCTCGGTGTTCGTTGCGGTGATGGCCGTTCTGATCGCAGTTCTCCTCGAGTGGGGCCGGCCTTGGGGTGCGGTGGCCTACGTGTTTGGCGCAGTGCTGTCTGCCCTCGCCGGGTTCGTCGGGATGAGGATCGCAACCGCAGCCAACGCACGAACCACCGAAGCGGCTCGCACCGGGGGGATCCCCGCGGCGATACCGGTGGCTTTCCGGGGTGGGGCTCGTGTTCTGGCTCTTCGGTGAGGGCGGCCCCCTTGCCGATCCCGACTGGGTCGACATCGTTACGGCAATCGGACTGGGTGGCTCGTCGATCGCCCTCTTCGCCCGTGTCGGAGGTGGCATCTACACGAAGGCTGCCGATGTCGGTGCCGACCTGGTTGGCAAGGTGGAGGCGGGGATCCCTGAGGACGACCCCCGCAACCCGGCTGTGATCGCAGACAACGTCGGTGACAACGTCGGAGACGTAGCCGGCATGGGCGCAGACCTGTTCGAGTCCTACGTTGGTTCGCTGGTCGCCCCGATCGCTTACGCGATATTCGTGTTCTCTGGCGAGCTGAGGGCGGATGCCGTTATCTTCCCGCTGGCCGTGGCGTCGCTCGGGATGCTCGCCTCGATCATCGGTTCGTTCCTGGTCAGGGCCAAGGACGAGTCAGACCTCGCAGCCGCCCTGCACCGCGGCACCAACTTCGCCATGGTCGTCACGGCGCTCGGCGTCGGCGCCCTCGCCTTCTGGGTCTTCGATGACGTCGCGGAGAACTGGGCGGGAATCTGGATAGCTGTCGTAGCTGGCCTGATCGTCGGTTGGTTCGTAGGAAAGATCTCCGAATGGTTCACGTCAGACCACTACAAGACGGTCAAGGAGATAGCCCGCCAATCCCAGACCGGTCCCGCCACCGTGATCATCTCAGGAATCGCAGAAGGGATGCGGTCCGCCGCATTCTCGGTCGTCGTGGTGGCCGCCGGCATCGGAGCCGCCTTCTGGGCGGGCAACTGGGGGCTCGGCGAAGGCGGTGGGATCTACGGAGTCGCCATTGCCGCCATCGGGGTGCTCGCCACCCTGGGAATCACCATATCGGTCGACGCCTACGGCCCAATAGCCGACAACGCGGGTGGAATCGCCGAGATGGCTCACCTCCCGCCGGAGGTTCGCCAGTCAACCGACGCACTCGACTCGTTGGGCAACACCACGGCTGCGGTGGCCAAGGGCTTCGCAATCGCATCGGCTGCAGTGACGGCGCTCGCCCTCTTCAACGCTTTCACCGAAGCCGTCGACCTCGACGGTATCAACATCTCTTCCGCGCCGGTGACCATTGGCCTCTTCCTCGGTGCGATGTTCCCATTCCTGTTCGCGGCCCTGACGATGAATGCGGTAGGCAGAGCGGCCGGGAAGATGATCGATGAAGTGCGGCGCCAGTTCAGGGAGATCGTCGGTCTGAAGGAGGGCGACCCCGATGCGAAGCCCGACTACACGACCTGTGTCGACATCGCCACGGCAGGGGCCCTTCGAGAGATGATCATCCCCGGAGCACTTGCCGTTGCCCTCCCTCTGGCCATCGGGTTCTACGACGTGGAGATGCTCGGCGGCTTCCTCGGCGGGGCGCTGGTCACAGGTTTCCTGCTGGCCATATTCATGGCGAGTGCCGGCGGTGCC
>QQVI01000038.1 GCA_003388545.1 Actinomycetota bacterium | reverse complement strand
GGTGGCGCTCCTCGCAGAAGCCGCCTCCGAGATGCCTCATCTCAAAGGAGATGCGCTCATCGACGCCGACCGGTTCGATGTGATCATCGCCCAAACCGAACCCACGCCTCTGTTTGGGATCCCGAATCCCCCGGTAGGGCTCGGTCAGGCCGCCGTTGGCATCCTGGCCGCAGCGCTGATACGGGATGGAGGGTCACTGCAAATCGGGATCGGCTCTCTTGGTGACGCCGTGGCAGCCGGAGTCGACCTCAGACACCGCGATCCAGACCGATTCTCCCAGGCGGTTTTGGCTCTGGCACCTACACACAGCCAGCGCCTGATTGCCGAGATCGGCGGTCGCGGCTCATTCGAGCTCGGAGTCTATGTCGCGACCGAGATGCTCTCCGACGCTCTCCTCGAACTGCATCGTTCTGGAGTCGTATCGAGAAGGGTCACGAGAGACCCGGTCGTACAGACGGCCATCAACTCGTCCAATTTCGACCGAGGGCCCGGCGTGGCTCTTCTCGAGTCGCTGGCAGTCCAGGGAGTCATCGAGGATCCGATGTCGGCTGCCGATGTAGCTCGTCTTGCCGACGCCGGGATCCTGGTCGAAGGGCTGCACTCCCAGGAGGACAAGCTCTTTGATCAGAACCACCAACAGATCGACCCAGCGATCGGACCGCATCTCGAATCGATCATCAGAGAAGAAATCGACGGCCCCGCTATACACGCCGCTTTCGCCGCTGGAAGCCCTCGCTTCTACGAGACCCTGCGCGAGAAGACCGACCAAATCGCCTTGGAGATGGGCGACGTCGGATACACCAACACGCTCCTGGGCTCCGAAGGATTGAAGCGCGCCCAACGCCGTGAGATGCGCTTTGTCAACGCCACCATGCAGGTGACGTTGCTCGGTGAAGCGGCATCCGACACGCTTCCGGATGGTCGAGTCGTGAGCGGCGTCGGCGGCCAACACGACTTCGTGACCCAGGCTTTCGACCTGGACGGCGCTCGGTCGGTCATCGTCGCTCGAGCCGTAAGGGAAGCCGATGGAGCGACCCGCTCCAACATCGTGTGGAGCCACCCACATCCCACTATCCCGCGCCATCTGCGCGACATAGTGGTGACCGAATACGGTATCGCCGACATAAGGGGGCGATCCGACGCAGAAACGATCGCGGCGATCGTCGAGATAGCCGACTCCCGATTTCAACCCGAGCTAGTGGCCAAAGCCAAGGGAGCTGGAAAGCTTCCCGAAAGCTACGAGGTGCCCGTGCATGCCCGCCACAACACACCACAGCGCATTGAGACGACCCTTTCGGACCGGCCTATCGACCGGTACCCGTTCGGGAGCGTGTTGACCAAAGAGGAGGACGAGCTGCGCCAGGGCCTCAGCCAGCTCTCCAATCTGAGCTTCAAACCCGGGACGTGGCCATCCTGGGACGCCGTCAAGACCGCTCGTGATATACCTGAGCGAATGCGTCCGCATCTGAAGCGGTTGAACCTCGAGGACCCAAAGGGTTTCAAGGAACGAATGCTGGCGGCGGCTGTTGTCGTGGCCCTCGAAGAGTCTGGAGTGATCAGAGATGAGTGAGAGAGTGGCCATCGTCGACGGGTTGCGCACCCCGTTCGCCAAACGCGGCGGAGCGCTTCAAGCCTTTGATGCCGTCGACCTGGGGACTGCCGTCGTCGGCGAACTGGTCGAGCGCAACGGCGTCCAGCCCGACGATATCGACCAGGTTGTGTTCGGACGGGTAATCCTCGATGTCGAGTTGCCCAACATCGCCCGGGAGATCGTGCTCAACTCGCATCTACCCGACAACGTCGAGGCCTACTCGGTGTCCGAGGCCTGCATCACCAGCTACCGGACCACTGTCAACGCCGCCGCATCTATCGCCACCGGCAACGCTGACGTCGTCGTCGCGGGTGGCGTCGACACGCTCAGCCACGCACCCGTTGTCGTTTCCGACCGGCTCCAAGCCACCCTCAACCGGGTCGCCGACGCCGAATCTATCGCCGACCGGGCAAAGCTCCTATCCGGCCTCCGTCCGGGCGACCTCTTGCCCACCAGTCCCGACCTCGAAGAGCCGTCTACGGCCGAGACGATGGGCGAGGCCGCCGAGCGAATGGCGAAGATCAACGGTATCGACCGCGAGAGCCAGGACGACTTCGCCCATCGCAGCCACTCCCTGGCCGCACAGGCCTGGGAACGGGGCGACTTCGACGTCGAGGTGATGACATTGCTCCCGCCACCCGAGTACTCCCAAGCAATCAAGCGGGACGCCACCATCAGGTTCGACTCCGACCGGCAGGCCTACCGCAAACTCAAACCGGTGTTCGATCGGAGACACGGCACCCTCACCGCCGGGAACTCTACGCCCCTCACCGACGGCGCCGCCGCTTTGCTGATGATGAGCGAAGCTCGCGCCCTGGAGATGGGACTCGAGCCGCTCGGGTTCATCCGCTCATCTGCGTTCACGGCCGTTGACCCCGCAGACCAGCTGCTGATCGGGCCGGTGTACGCCACCCCGGTGGCCCTCGACCGAGCCGGCGTCAAGTTCGACGACCTCGACCTCATCGACATGCACGAGGCCTTCGCCGCCCAGATGCTGTCGGTGATCCAATCGTTCGAATCGGGAGAGTTCGCGCGGGAGAAGATGGGCCGCACCGAGCCGATCGGCGAGATCGACTGGAACGTCCTCAACGTGAACGGTGGCTCCATCGCCATCGGACACCCCTTTGCCGCCACGGGAGCCCGCCAGATCACGCAGACACTTCGCGAGTTGAGGCGCCGGGACGGCCAACTCGCACTGTGCACGGCTTGCGCCGCCGGTGGCCTGGGCTCAGCAATCGTTCTGGAGGCATCATGACGACCAAGACCAAAACCGCATTTCGCATCGAGCGCACCGACCAGGGAGCTGTCCTCTGGTTCGACATCCCCGACTCCAAGGTGAACGTGCTCCGACCCGACGTCGAAGACGACCTGTCGCGCGCTCTCGACGAGTTGGAGGCCGACCCGCCAGCGGCACTCGTCATTGCCTCCGCCAAGGAGGACTTCTGCGTCGGGGCCGACGTCAACGTCCTGAACGAGATCGAAACCTCCGACGAGCTGGCCGAGCTGTCCCGGCAGGGCCAAGCGGTGATGAACCGCATCGAATCACTCCCATTCCCGACCGTGGCCGCTATATCCGGGAACTGTCTAGGCGGCGGGCTCGAACTGGCGCTCGCCTGTGACCGGCGGGTGGCTGCCGACACCGACGACACGAAGCTCGGCCTCCCCGAAGTCCAACTGGGTCTCGTCCCCGGCGCGGGCGGCACCGTCCGGCTTCCCGAGACAGTGGGGCTCGAGTCCGCCCTCGACATGATCCTCGCCGGGAAGCGACTGCGTCCGAGCCGGGCCCGCAAAGTGGGTCTCGTCGACGACGTAGTGCACCCGAAGATCTTGCTGGACGTAGCATTCGAGCTGGCCGGCGAGCCCGCCGACGATCAGTCGCTACTCGGCAAAGCTCGCGACTTCGCTCTGGCCGGAAACCCGGTCGGCCGCAAAGTCGTCTTCTCCAAGGCCCGGGACAGCGTCATGGAACGAACCCACGGCAACATGCCCGCCCCGCTTCGAGCTATCGACGTCATCGAGACCGGAGTCCGCGATGGTCGATACGAGGGCTTCGAAGCGGAATCCAAGGCCTTCGGGGAGTTGGGAATGACCGAACAGGCATCCGCCCTCATCCACATCTTCCAGTCCCGCAACCGGACCAAAGACCCGGTAGCCGGGACACCCCGACCCGTCCACAAAGTCGGCATCGTCGGTGCCGGTCTCATGGGCGGTGGGATAGCCGCCGTGACCGCCGCCGACGCCGGGCTCCCCGTCCGCATCAGCGATCTCGACTGGGGGCCGTTGGGCTCTGCCCTTGCCGACATTCGCGACGAGGTCGAAGGACGTCGCTACCTGCGTCCGCCCGAGAAAAAGGAGATCCTGGCGCGTGTCCTCCCCACCATCGGTAACGAAGGTTTCGCCGACGCCGACGTTGTCATCGAAGCCGTGGTCGAGAAGCTCGACGTGAAACACGACGTCCTCGGGGAGATGGAAGACCTGATCGCCGAAGACGCCTTGTTCGCCACCAACACCTCGTCCATACCAATTGCAGAGATCGCGGCAGCAGCCAAACACCCCGAAAGGGTGCTGGGCATGCACTACTTCTCCCCGGTTCCTCAGGTCCCGCTGCTCGAAGTCGTTGCCCGACCACAGACCAGCGACGACGCGATCGCCACGGCGGTGGAGCTGGGATCGTCCCAAGGAAAGACAGTCATCGTCGTCAAGGACGGGCCCGGCTTCTACACCTCGCGGATCCTCGCCCCCTATCTGGACGAGGCGGCGCGGCTCCTCCTCGAGGGCGCCCCGATCGACGCCATCGACCGACTTATGACAAGAACCGGGTTCCCCCTCGGCCCCTTCCGTCTCCTCGACGAGGTTGGCCTTGACATCGGAGTCGAGATCTCAGAGATCCTCTTCGAGGGGCTCGGCGACCGCATGGAGCCCAATCCGTTGCTGGCCGACATGGTCGACGCAGGTCGGATCGGCAAGAAGGCCGGCTCCGGGTTCTATCGATATGAGCGGAAGGGCAACGACTACCGGCGGATCGATGAGGTCGACGAGACGGTATATGACTTGGTCGGCGTCTCGCCGAACGAAGTGCCGTCCGACGCAGCCGACCGGATGATCCTTCGCATGGTCAACGAAGCGTTGTTCGCCTTCGGCGACGGCATCCTCCACACCGCTTCTGACGGCGACATCGGCGCCGTCTTCGGTCTCGGATTCCCGGCGCACATGGGCGGCCCGTTCCACTATGTCCAACACCAACTGAGCGCAGAGTCGGCCCTGGAGCAACTCGAAGACTTCTCCGAGCGCTTCGGTCCTCGCTTCCGCCCCGCCCCCACCCTCGTCGAGGCGGCCCGTTCGGGCGGAGTGTTCACAACAGGGCAGGCATCATGACCGAACACTCATCGGCATCGTTCGCCAAGGGGCTCTTTCTGGGAGAGATCCACGAAGACATGGTCTTCCCCTACCCCCGGTTCGACCCTGACGAGCGAGCTCGGGTGGAACAGATCGCCAAACGCTTTCACGACTGGGCCGACGAGTCTTACGACCAGTATGAGGTCGAGTCGGCCGGCCGTCTCCCGGAGGGCACCTGGAGGGAACTCGGAGAGCTGGGCGTACTCGGTCTCTACGTCGACGAGGAGTACGGCGGACAGGGTCTGACCCAGACCGGGTACTCCAAGGTCTTCGAACACATCCAGGTCGCCGACTCAACGCTCGCCGTCGTGCTCGGTGTCCACCAGTCCATCGGATTCAAGGGCATCGTCATGTACGGCAGCGACGAGCAGAAGGAACGGTTCCTCCCCGACCTCATCGCCGGACGCAAACGAGCCGGGTTCGCGCTGACCGAGCCCAACGCCGGCTCGGACGCCTACCACATAGAGACGACCGCGACTCTCCAGCCGGACGGTTCATACGTCCTCAACGGTGAGAAGCGATGGATCGGGAATGGGTCAGGTGAGGTGCTGACCACCTTCGCCCGTACCCCTCAGGGCGGTCACGTCGCGTTGATCGTCGAAGGGGACATGGACGGAGTCGAGGTGGGCCGTAGTTACGAGACCATGGGTCTCCAGGCCAACGACCTGCGCCACCTCTACTTCCGCGGTGTCCGAGTTCCAGCGGAGAATGTGCTCGGTGAAGAGGGGCAGGGCTTTCGCATCGCCACCGGCATCCTCAACACCGGCCGAATGTCTCTCGGTTCCGGCGCCGTGGGAGGTGCTCGGGTCCTCCTCGACCTCGGTGTGAAACATGTCACACAACGGGAGCAGTTCGGCCAGCCTCTGGCAGAGTTTGCGTTGGTCAAAGAGAAGATCGGCTGGCTCGCCTCGTACACATACGGTCTCGAGGCCATGACCTACCTGACGACGGGCCTCGTGGACGCAGGGGTCGAAGACATCGCTCTCGAATCTGCCATGGTCAAAGTCGCCGGGACCGAGTTCCTCTGGTACGCCGCCAATCGCGTGTTCCAACTGGCCGGCGGCCGCGCCTACATGAAGGACGAGCCTTTCGAGAAGATCATCCGTGACATCCGGGTCTTTCCGATCTTCGAAGGCGCCAACGACGTCTTGCGACTGTTTGTCGCCCTCAACGGACTGGAGACGGTGGGCGAAGAGCTGGAGGAATTGAAGTCTTTCGACCTCACCGAACCGATCCGGAGTCTCGGTGTTTATGCCGACTATCTCGGCGGACGTCTCAAGCGACGGGCAGCACCTGACCGGCTCTCGAAAGCCTGCGACGACCTAGAGGAAGAAGCGAAGCGATGCACCGACCAGGTCGTCGCCCTTCGTAACGCTTCGGAGCGTCTGCTTCGGACCTATGGCCGCGATGTGCAGCAACGGCAGGCCTCGTTGAAGCGCCTGGCGGACGCCACCGCCGACATCTACGCCCAGATCGCGACCATTTCCCGGGTCAGCGACGTCATCGAGACCTCTGACGCCGGCTTTGGCGATGAGTTGATGATTGCCAAGGTGTTCTGTGCCCGTGCGGCGGACCGTGTCGATCGGGCCCTTGGCAATGCAGAAGCCTCCGACGTCGAGCCTTTCTTCGCTATCGCCGAGGCCCTTTATGCCCGCGACGAATACGCACACAGCATCTGATGTCTGCCGGGTGAGGACTCCCATCGCCCCAGCGTGTCCAGTCGAGTGACCAACGCCGACCATGCGTCCGAAGCAGGTTCAGTAGCCCTGGACACAACTCGGGGCCGGCTGGTCATCGCCACCACGGTCTCGGGGACCGCGGTCGCCATGCTGACCGCCACAGTGGTCAATGTCGCACTGCCCACACTGGCCTCGGACCTGGATGCCACGTCGGGTCAACAACAGTGGGTGGTCAACGCCTATCTTCTCGCCCTGGCCGCACTCATTCTCATCGGCGGCTCTCTCGGCGATCGATACGGTCGGGTTCGGCTCTATCGCATCGGCGTCATCTGGTTTGGGGCTGCCTCGCTGCTATGTGCGGTAGCTCCAAACATCGAGTTCTTGATCGGCGCCCGCTTTCTACAAGGCATCGGTGGGGCGCTACTGACACCGGGGAGCCTCGCCATCATCGAATCGACGCTGCAGCATGAGGATCGAGGGAGAGGGGTGGGATTGTGGTCCGGACTCACCGGAATCGCTGCCGCCATCGGCCCGTTGGTCGGAGGGTTCCTGGTCGACATCTCATGGCGATGGGTGTTCCTGCTGAATCTCCCCATCGCAATCGCGGTGATTATCACATCAGCCCGCGTTCCGGAGTCGGTCGATGACTCGGCACGCGGGACCTCGCTGGATGTCGGTGGAGCGGCTCTGTCCACGGTGGCCCTGGGAGGAATGTCCTTTGCCTTGATCGAGGGACCCCACTCCGGATGGAGCCCGGTCGATCTCGGCGCTGCGGCTCTTTCGGTGGTGGCGGCGGTCGGGTTGATACGCCTCGAGCCCGGCCAGGACCATCCGATGATCCCATTCGGGCTGTTCCGCAATCGTGAGTTCGCCGCCGCCAACCTGATCACATTGCTCGTTTACGGCGGGATGGGCGTCGTCTTCTTCCTATTGTCGATACAGCTCCAGGTCACAGCGGGCTGGAGCGCCTTGGAAGCGGGAATGGCGCTAGTCCCCGTGACCGTGTTGATGCTGCTGCTCTCGTCACGAGCTGGTGATCTCTCCTCCCGAATCGGCCCGCGTTGGCCACTGTCAATCGGGCCACTGGCAATCGCAGGTGGAATGCTGTTGTTCACCCGGATCGGGCCCTCAGCGTCGTTTCTGACCGACGTCCTGCCCGGAGCCGTCGTCTTCGGCTTGGGGCTGTCAGCCAGCGTCGCGCCGGTGACGGCCACAGCGTTGGGTTCCGTCCCGGACGATCGCTCCGGGGCGGCATCTGGGACCAACAACGCCGTCTCGCGGATCGGCCAGCTTCTGACGGTCGCCGCCATCCCTCCACTTGTTGGGCTGACCGGCGGAGCTCTTTCGGACCCGGCACAACTCAACGAGGGCTTTCCACCAGCCATGCAGATCGGCGCTGTGCTCGTGACGCTCGGGTCGGTGGCGGCGTTCTTCATGCTCCGGGAGCCGGATCGCAGCACAGAAGGCGAGGGGCATCACCCGCAGTGCTCGGTCGACGCACCCCATCCCGCTCCGGTCAGCTGGCGCGCTTCGGAATCCTGAAAGGACAAGAACTCGACCCAACCGACCACCTGGCATTGTTTGAGCACGGGCGGTCTTTGGTAAGTCCCGGACAGCGACGGAGACGATACGAATGAGAAGCGTCCAGGAACAGAACGGCAACCACGAAGGAGTTGCCACCGACGAGACGGTCTCTGAGATCGAAGAGATCCGAGAACGTCTTGCCGCCATCCAACGGAGGACCCAGGTTGAGGATCTTCCCTCAGACCGACGCGAGGAGCTGGTTGACCAGGAACACCGGCTCGAAGCTCGCCTCCGGCAACTAAGCGATGAGGTGGTGGAAAAAGAGTCCGGTCTGGCCGAAGACCTCGTAGACGAGGAAGGCGCCGACGCCGACGAGTTTCCCGCACTGCCTGACGAAACGACCGACCAATAGCCGCTTCTTGGCTCGGACCTGACCGCCCACCAACTCCCCGGGTGCTACATAGCGGGCTGAAGTAGACTTACAGACCGAGTCGAAGGAACCACTCATATCCTTATGTCTCGGTGGTCGAGAAGGATCCTGGCGCCGCACTGGACTCACTCGGATGAACCACCAACCAGACGACAACCGCCCGTGATCACCCAGATCGCATGACCAGGAGTCGCCTTCGCGCTTTGCTCATTTGAGCTGTTTGCTGGCGGGGCCGGCCGGGTAGGTATCGCTTACCCCAGCAAAGACACGTGATTCAATGAGCTCCACGGCTATCGATCTTCTGGCCCGACGCTTCGCCGCCGACTCGATAATACAAACCACGACGGCGGGTTCCGGGCACCCCACTTCTTCGCTCTCAGCAGCACACCTCATGGCTGTGCTCTTCGACCGCTACCTGCGTCTCTTCCCCGACGACCCTGGCAATCTCGCCAACGATCGATTCGTGCTCTCCAAGGGACATGGGGTCCCCATCCTCTACGCCGCCCTTGCATCTATTGGAGTGGTTGATCGAGATGATTTGGGCACTCTGCGCCAGGAGGGCAGTCTCCTCGAGGGACATCCGGTCCCCAAGGTACCTCACGTCGACGCGGCCACCGGGTCGTTGGGACAGGGCCTTGCCAATGGACTCGGCCTGGCTCTCGGGTTGAAGATCCTCGGGTCACCGGCACGGGTCTGGGTCATGGTCGGAGACTCCGAGATGGCGGAAGGCTCGGTCTGGGAAGCCCTCTCACTTGCCTCACACTACGACCTGACCAATCTGGTTGCGATCCTCGACATGAACCGTCTGGGGCAGACCGGTCCCACCAAGCACGGACGCGATGCCGAGTTGTACGAGCGTCGGGTCTCCGCCTTCGGCTGGAATGCGATATCGGTGGACGGACACGACCCCGACGCGATAGGCGCTGCCTACGAGGAAGCTATCGAGACAGCACCGGCCATGGTGATCGCCTCGACGATCAAGGGCTGGGGAGTCGATTCGGTGGCCGACGCCCCGGGAGAACACGGCAAGGCCTTGAGCAAGGAGGAGTCGTCCAACGCCCTCGAGCAGCTATCTCCCCCACCTCCCAGGCCCATCCAAGTCGAGGAGCCCGTGCTGTTCTCACAACCCGAACTCGTCGCAAACGACTACGAGTACCCCGCCTTCTCGGAAACGGTGGCCACCAGAGACGCATTCGGGAAGACATTGGAGTCCATCGTCTCAGCCGACCCACGGCTGGTGGTCCTCGACGCCGAGGTGGGGAATTCGACACGGACCGATTCCGTCGAAGAACAAGCCGAGGATCGGTTCCTACAGATGTACATCGCCGAGCAAGCCATGATCGGTGCGGCGACGGGAATCCAGGCCCTGGGGTTCATTCCCATTGTCTCCACCTTCTCCGCCTTTCTCACCCGTGCACACGACTTCCTGCGAATGGCCAGCATCTCCGGAGCGCAACTGGTCGTCAACGGATCGCATGCCGGTGTTTCCATTGGTGAAGATGGCCCGTCGCAGATGGGTCTCGACGACATCGCCATGATGCGCGGCCTGTTCGGGTCGACTGTTCTCTACCCGGCCGATGGCCCCGCAACGGCCGCCCTGACCGGGCTGGCGGTTACCAACGACGGGATCACCTATCTGCGCACAACGCGGGAAGACACGCCGATTCTCGACGAACCTGATGACGGTTTCGAGATTGGCGGTTCCAGAACGCTGCGTCGATCCGACGAGGATTCGGCCGCCGTCATAGCCGCCGGAGTAACGGTGTTCGAAGCCCTCGAGGCAGCCGACCTGGTTGACCAAAACGTCCGGGTTGTCGACGCTTACTCGATACAGCCGATCGACCGGGAAACAATGCGAAGGGCCGCCCACGACACCGACAGGGTGGTCGTGGTCGAAGATCACGGAACGGTCGGTGGTTTAGGCGATGCTGTGACAGAAGCGGTGTCCGACCTCGACACGCCCGTCACGAAGTTGGGAGTCAGCGAATGGCCTGGTTCGGCATCCCCGGAGGCCCAACGAGAGCAAGCCGGGATCGCGGCGAGAGCCATCGTCGAAGCCATCGGGAACTGAGATCTCTGAACTGCAAGGAGAAAAGCACCATGACAACCATCACGCCTTTCCACTATTTGACCGAGAGGTCCCACGAGTTGGGCCAACGGGGTGGAGGAATGAGGAACGGAAGATATCCGCGAGCTGGCAACCGAACCTGCCTCTGAGAGGTTCCAGGGTGAGATTGCGGTTTCGCTCCTGGGATCGCGCCCCGGCGCCCGAGGGGTATCCCCCCTCCCCAGTGCGGTAAACCCGTGAGACTTCTCAAACAAGTCTCCGAGTTGGCTCGTGAGGCCGGTGACGAGCGCAACCGCTACGCCGACTTTCTCCGTGCAGTGTCGATCGTCTTGGTTGTGGTCGGTCATTGGATCGTCATCGACCTGGAACTCGACAGCGACATTCCTGAGGGGATCAACGCCCTCGCCCAGTCTTCTTGGATTCATTGGGGAACATGGGCGTTCCAGGTGATCCCCCTCTTCTTCCTCGTGGGGGGTTACGCCAACGCCGTCTCCTGGAGGCACCACCGGGACGAGGGCTACACCTGGGCGTCCTGGCTGCGACGACGAACTCTCAGACTCCTGTGGCCGACGGCGATCTTCGTCACTGCCGGCCTCGTGTTCACACCCCTCGCCTCGCTGTGGGATGTGCCCGTCGCCATCCTCTCCGAAGCCGCCTGGGCCATTGCGATCATTCTCTGGTTTCTGGCCGTCTACCTCGCGATCGCGGTGGTCACACCGCTGAGCTTCCGAGCCCACGAGCGGTGGGGGATCGGCTTCGTCCTGCTCCTCATCGCCCTGGTGGCCGGCGTGGACGCGATCCGGTTCCTCGGGGAGGTCGACCTCGTTGCCTACGTCAACTACGCCCTCGTTTGGGGCGCCTTCCACCAGGTCGGATACCTCTGGGCAGACGGAGAGCTGCCGTCCCTTCCCTCGCTCGCAGTTGGGGTGGTCATCTCACTCACTGCCGCCTTCGCCTTGGTTAACTGGGGGCCGTACCCGGTGAGCATGGTCAGCGTCCCTGGCGCGGAGGTGCAAAACACAGCCCCTCCCACCTTGGCCTTACTGATGGTGGGAGTCGCCCAAATCGGGTTCGTGCTCGCCCTTCGTCAATTAGTCAGGCCGCGACTCGAGGGTGACTCGAACCTGTGGAGGGCGACCGTCGCCGGAAACGTTGCCATCATGACCGTGTTCCTCTGGCATGTGGTGCCTGTGCTGGTCCTGGCTTGGATTCTCTCCACTCTTGGTGTCTCCCTCCCCAGCCCACCTGGTTCCTTCTCGTGGCTCGCCTTCCAGCCGATCTGGATCCTCATGCTGGCAGTTCTACTCATTCCGATCGTCCTCGTTGTCAGACATGGCGAGAGACCGCCGGAGAAGTTGGAGAAGTTGGCCAGTCGGGAAACCACGGGTTGGTCGCCTCTCGCTCTCGGTCTGGGCGGCGTTGCAATCGCATGTGTCGGGCTGGCCCGTCTCACCCTCGCCGGCTTCTGGGTGGGTGAGCCAACTGTGATACCCGTCTGGGGAGCTCTCGCCTTCTTCGTCGGTGGGATCATCGTCCTTGGCACGGGATCCCTTGGCAAGGCACCACGCTGAAATAGGCAGCCTGCGATGTTTTGACCCGCTTCAACCATCGGGCCTCTTGGGCCCATCGTTTTGGGACAGGCTCATTCGGGTAACGCCACGGTAAGACCCCATGTCCTGATCCGAGAATCACGGGGTGTACGCGTCAAGAGGAGTAGCCCATCGCACATACATGGCTTCGGATGACCCTGGCTGTCGCAGTGGTATTACTGGCTGGGGCTTGCAATGGCGAGGACGCCGCCACCACATCTACCGGACCCACCGATCCGAACGGCACCGTCACTTTGACCTACGAGTTCGAGAACGGATCCGACGGCTGGGCCGCCGAGGTGTCCGACTACACCAGTGCCACCCGGCCGGAGGACGTTGTGGTCGCGACCGGCGTCCAGCCACCCGGCATCGCCGATGACTCCGGATTCATACATCTTGCCGCCACGAACCGGAGCGACGACCTCTTTCAGTTCTTGCTGCGCCAGATTGGGCCCGAGGCAGACCTCAAACCCGAGACCGCCTATCGCATCGCATTTGACATCACGGGTTACTCCAACGCTCCATCAAACTGTGCAGGAATCGGCGGCGCCCCCGGCGAGTCGGTTTGGCTCAAGGTTGGCGCGAGCACGGTCAAACCCCAGCCCGTGGACGAGGACGGCAGCACGCGCCTCAACGTGGACAAGGGTGGTCAGTCCGAGGGTGGCGAGAACGCCGAGGTGGCAGGCAACCTCGCCAACGGCATCCCCTGTGAACATGCCCTCGAGAACAACCGACCCTATGAGGAAGTCAACTGGTCAGAGAGTCTCCCCGACTCGTTCTTCACGGACCAGGACGGCAACATCTGGCTGTTCGTCGGGATCGAGTCAGGATTCGAAGGGAGAAGCGACCTGTACTACGACCGCGTGGAAGTCAGTCTGACACCGGCCGAAAGCTCCTAGAGCCAACTACGACCACCCGAACCTGGGCCGTCTCCCTCTTTCCTGGTCTGGCCGTTCGCGGGCCTGATCCAACACCAGGACGACATCGTCATCCTCAACCGGAGTGAAGTCGTCGTACCAGGCGCCCACCGCACCGAACCGCTCCGGTGTCAGCAGACAGACCACCTCATCGACGCCGTCCTCGATGTCCCGGCATGCCTGCGCCGAGCCAACCGGCACTGCCACGACGAGACGCTCCGCCCCTTCTTCTCGCAAAGTGATGGCTGAGGCTCTCATGGTCGCTCCGCTGGCCATGCCGTCGTCGACGAGTACAGCTGTGACTCCGTCGGCGTCGGGATAGCCCGATCTGTCTCGAAAGCGCTCCTCCCGTTGGGTCAGCTCAGCTTGCTGCGCCTGTGTCAGCCGCTCAACTTCGTCTTCGGACAAATCATGAGTCTCCGCCACGGTGTCGTCGACGACTACAGCCCCGCGTGCCGCCACCGCCCCCAACACCAAGTCAGGCTGACCTGGGACACCCAGCTTCCGAACGACAATGACGTCAAGAGGAGCCTGAAACTCCATAGCCACTTCATATGCCACTGGAACTCCTCCACGGGCCACGCCGTAGACAATCAGGTGTTCCGAATCGAGAACTCCACGGAGTTCTCGCGCAAGACGTCGACCCGCATCAGTGCGGTTGGCAAACGTCGAGGACTCGAAGGGAATCGGGCACACCATCCTCTACTCGCGGCAGGTAGGCAGTTACCCGATCGGGCATTTTTGAAAACGCCACTTGGGCTCGTTTGCCTTGCGCCGGCACCGGGTACGTCCCTCACATGGCTACCTACGATCAAACTGAAAGCAGGGGCCATTCCAAGCCCCTGGTCGTCATGACAGGAGGCACCGGGCTGATCGGCTCCAGCCTCATCGAACGGCTTGTGGATCGGTACCGTCTGGTCAATCTCGACCTGGAGGGGGATCCTGAGTCGTCGCCACACGTGGAGTTCATCCCGACCGACCTGACCTCCGACACTTCGGTGAGCCGGGCGGTCGAGCGAATCGCCGGTCAGTACGGCTCGCATATAGCTTCCCTGGTCCATCTCGCCGCCTTCTACGACTTCGCAGGGGAGGACAGTCCCTTGTATGACGAAGTGACGGTTGAGGGCACCCGGCGTCTCCTGGAGGCGATCACCAAACTTCGGGTCGATCAAGTCGTCTTCTCCTCAACCATGCTGGTGCACGAGCCCACGACTCCCGGCAAGCCGATTGACGAGGACGACGCGATCGAGGCGACCTGGCCCTACCCGGAATCGAAGGTGGAGACCGAGGATGTGGTTTCCGAGGAGACCACCGCAGAAACCAAAGCTGTCGTAGTCCGTCTCGCCGGCATCTACGACGAAATGGGCCACTCTCCGCCCATCACCAATCAGATCAAGAGAATCGACGGCAAGTGGGTAACTAGCCACTTTTACCCGGCCGACCTCGAGCGGGGGCAGGCGTTCGTCCACCTCGACGACGCTGTCGATGCCATCACCCGAATCGTCGACCGACGCAGCGACCTGCCTGACGACGTCGAGATTCTCATCGCCGAGCCGGTCACGCTCGGATACGGACAGCTTCAGGATCTGATCGCCCGCGAGCTGCACGGAACCGACTGGACGACCATGGAGATCCCCGAGGCGATGGCCAAGGCCGGTGCCTGGTTCCGCGAGAAGAACCCGTTCGGGGAGGATCCGTTCATCCGATCTTGGATGGTCGATCGAGCCTCGGACCACTACGAGATAGACATCAGTCGCGCCCGCGAGCTTCTCGACTGGAAGCCGGAACATACAGTCGACGAGGTCGTACCGGAGATGATCCGACGACTCGAGGCCGACCGGGAAGGCTGGTACCGGGAGAACGATTTGACTCCCCCCGCCACAATCGCGGCCTGAGCGCCAATGACATCCTCTCTGGACGGCATTGGCCTCGCGGACGCCTCGCGGGCCGAGACTCCCCCTGGATGGTCCGTCAACCCATCACTGTGGTCCCAACGTCTGCCTATCGTCGCATTGGCCCTGGTCGGTGGAGCTGCCGCAACCTGGCTCGCCCTGTTCCAGCAGGGCTTCGTGGACACCATCTGGGAGCCATTCTTCGGTGATGGGACACGCCGCATCGTCATCGAATCCGAGTTCTCCCGATTCTTCGAGAACTGGCCGATCCGCGACGCCGGGATTGGCGCGCTCGGCTACTTGGCCGACGCAGTGACCGGTGTCATCGGTGGGACCAGGCGATGGAAGACCATGCCCTGGATCGTGATCATTTTTGGCATCTTCGTTGGACCGTTTGGAGCGATGAGCGTCATGTTGACCATCTTCCAGCCGGTTCTCTACAACGCCTTCTGCACGTTGTGCCTGGTGTCAGGTGTCATTTCCTTGGCGATGATCGGGCCCGCAGTCGACGAGGTCCTGGCCAGCCTGCAGCACCTCAAACGCGAGCACCGGTCGGGTCGCTCGGTTTGGGCAGCCTTTTGGGGGATCAACCGATGATCCCCCGGTTTGCCACGCTGTTTGCTGGAGTCTGGCTCATGTTCGCCTCGGAGATCCTGAGCTACGGTGATCCCGCTGCGGCCAACGACCGGATTTTCGGGCCAATCGGCGCCTCGCTGGCCTTCGTTGCGATCTGGGAGGTCGTCAGGCCACTCCGGTGGGGAACCCTTCCCGTTGGGCTCTGGTTGATCGCAGCGCCCTTCGCGCTCTCCTACCCCACTACCTCTTCTGTCGTCTCGAGTGTGATAGCCGGCGCGGTCATGGCTGTTTCGGCGTTCCTCGGAAGTGACATCGGCCACAAGCACGGAGGCGGCTGGTCGACGCTCCTACCGAACCGAGATGTTCCCCCTGGCCCGGATCAGGTTGGAGCATGACGACAATCTCCGAACAACGACCCGACGGCGTGATCTGCGTCGAACTGGTGGAGCCGACACTTGATGAGCTAGAAGATCTGGCTGACGAGTTCGGGGTCCACGAGCTTGCTTTGGAGGACGCGGTCAAAGCTCACCAGCGTCCCAAGCTGGAGACGTACGGTGACCGACGGTTTCTCGTCGTCAAGAGCACCCACTACGACGACGACGCCGAGGAAGTGCGATTCGGCGAGATTCAGATGCTCTTTGGCGACGAGTCAATCCTCATCATTCGCCACGATCCCGAGCTCGAGCTCGACCTACAATCTGACCTCGGCCCCGATCAGGATGAGAGCCCAGGCTCACATGTGATCGTTCACCGGATCGTCGACCAGGTGGTCGACGGCTATGCGCCGGTCCTCGAAGGGTTCGAACAGGATGTACGGGAAGTGGAAGAGACCGTGTTCGGAGCCGACATCTATCCCACCGAGCGCATCTACCGGCTGAAACGGCAGCTCCTTGCCTTCAGCCACAACACTCGATCATTGATCCAACCACTTTCGGTCTTAGTGGAGGATGAACCCCGAACGATGAATGACGACTTGACAGAGTACTTCCGGGACGTGATGGACCATCTGCAACGGGTAACCACACGCACCGAGCGCGCCAGTGAGCTCGTTTCCGAAATGCTGGACGCCAATCTGGCGCAAGTGGGCATCCGCCAAAACGAAGACATGCGCAAGATGTCAGCTTGGGCGGCCATCTTTTTGCTTCCGACGGTTCTCGCCGGCATCTGGGGAATGAACTTCGAGAACATGCCGGAGCTCAGCTGGGTCTGGGGGTACCCGACTGCTCTCGGCATCATGGTTGTCGGGACGCTGCTGCTCTATTGGCGGTTCCGACGGTCAGGCTGGCTCTAGGCGGTTAGGTCCGGCCCCACAGAACCGAACCGCGGGCAGGCTGAGCGGCGGACCCGGCAGTCCCACTGGAGGTTTCTTACCGAGAAGCGCGCATCGCGAACCGCCTCCGGTTCGGACAGTTCGGGCCGCTGAGCCATTACGACCTCATCGACACCACCAAAGCATCTCGAGTACCTACACCACCCGGATGCGCCGGAAACCGGGCCTCAATCGCGATCGGTCACCAGGCTTCCAGGGTCACTCCAGCCCGAACCAAGGACCCCTGCCGAGCTCGGCCTCGATGATCTGGCGGTCCTCATCGTCGGCCACCGACTCGGTCAGATTGCGGGAAATCTCGAGGTGCCTGCGCCCGGCGGCCTCGTCTCCGACGGCCGCATATCCCCTCGCAAGGGCCTCGTGAGCAAACGGCGCATCCCAGTCTTCCATCACGTCGGGGTTCTCTTCGACAAGCTCGACACAACGAAGTGCATGCCGGAGAGCCAGCTCTCCTTCGCCGATCCTGGCTGCCATCCTCGAAATGAGATGCTCACCCCGAGCAAAATTCGCCTCGTTGCCGACGTTCCGCCAGTGATAAGCCGAGGCGTACGCGGAGTACAGCATCCTCTCGCGCTCGAGGATCGGAGTATCCGGACCGACATCATCGTCTTCAATGAAACCCCACATCGCATTGTTGAGTTGGACACCAAACCAGCGATGCAGGTCGCGTTCGTCGACCATCTGCTCGCCCACGTGGGTGTTCAAGGCGCTCCAGCCTTCGAATCCATACTCCCGAGCAAGCGTCACCTGCGCATCGCGTAACGTGAACGTCGAAGTGTCCACCCCGGCCTCATCGGGATGTGAGACACGGGCTCTCTCGATCGCTCCGGGCTCACCTGCCCCAACTGCGCGTTTGAGCTCCTTCGCCTGCTTCTTCAGCTGGGTGATGTTTGGGTTCGCCGGCAGCTGCCTGACTGGGTCTGGTATGGGCATTACGACCTTCCTTCCTCGCCCGGTTGTCCGCTGAATGTCGGGCCGAAGAAAAGCCGCGAGCGTTCTCTCGACTCGGGTGAGCTCGGCTCTTGCCGCGGACAGGAGGCGCCCCGATGCGCTCTACGACGAATCATATTCGAGTCACCCGCCGGCCGTCGGCCGAGAAACGCGTTGTTAACACTTTCGGACCGCGCGCCCCGAGGGGCGGGGCTATATTCGAAATTCCCCGGTGCTGGTGTCTAGCCGGCGATTCGGGTGAACCTGGGAACGAGGAGGACCCTGTGGAAGATCACGAAGCAAACGGAGCGAAGACCCTGGACAGACGCCGGTTCCTCAAGGGTGCCGGGATTGCAACTGTTGGCGTGGCCGCACTCGGTCTGGCGGCCTGCACCGAAGATGGCGCGACTGCAACTACCGGAGACCCCGATCTCGATGACGCCCTCGGATCGAACGATCTTCCCGAGATCAACTGGGAGATGGCCACGAGCTGGCCGACGGCGTTGGACACGATCTACGGTGGTGCGGTGACCTTCGGCGAGGCCGTGACCGCCATGACTGGCGGCAAGTTCACCATCACGGCTCGTGCCGCAGGCGAGTTGGTTCCAGGCCTCGAAGTGCTCCAGTCAGTGCAGGCAGGGAGCGTGTCTGCAGGACACACGGCCTCGTATTACTACAGAGGCTTGGGCGAGGTACTCGCTTTCGGCACCGCAGTCCCATTTGGTCTCACCGACCGCCAGCAGAATGCCTGGCTATACGACGGTGGCGGGCTCGAGATGCTCCAGGAGATCTATCGGGAGCGGTTCGGAGTGATCCAATTCCCCGCAGGCAACACGGGTGTCCAAATGGGCGGGTGGTTCAACAAGGAAATCGCCTCGGTCAACGACCTGTCGGGTCTCGTGATGCGCATTCCGGGCCTCGGAGGCGCCGTGATGGAGCGTCTCGGAGTGACCGTGCAGGTGATCGCCGGTGGTGAGATCTTCCAGGCGCTTCAGACGGGTACCGTCGATGCCGCCGAGTGGGTCGGCCCATATGACGACACCCAGCTCGACTTCCAGAGCGTCGCCCAGTTCTACTACTACCCCGGATGGTGGGAGCCAGGGCCCTCGCTCGAGGTGCAGTTGCCGGCAGCCGAGTACGACGCCCTTCCGGAGGAGTACCAGGCAGTAGTCCAGGCGGCGGCATATCAGGCCAACGTCTCGATGATGTCGAAGTACGACGCGCTGAACCCGCCGGCCCTGCAGGACATCCTCGACAACTCCGACGTAGAGGTTCTGCCTTTCCCGGATGATGTGATGCAGGCCGCAGAGGAAGCCGCTTTCGAGCTCTATGACGAGTTCGCAGCCCAGGACACCGACTTCCAGTCGGTATTCGACAACTGGTCGTCCTTCCGCAGCGGAATCCAGCAGTGGCACGCACTTGCCGAGCAGGCCATGATCACCTACGAGTCGCAGGTCTAACAACAGAGATCCTGCAATGAACGGGGCCCCGGTAACGGGGCTCCGTTCTCTTTGTGTTACCCGAGTCCCACTGCCTGGACCAGCCAGGTGACTGTGGCGGGCACAAGCATCACGATTATGAGGCCGACCCCTTGCAGCGCCATGAACGGCAGGGCACCTCTATGGATGTCGGCGGTGCTCACCTCCGGAGGCGCGACCGACTGCAGATAGAAGAGCGAGAAACCGACCGGCGGTGAGATGAATGCCATGTTCAGGTTGATCGCCATCATCACCGAGAACCAAACGAGGTCCACGCCCAGAAGGAGAGCGGCGGTGATGAACAGTGGCATGACGATGAACGAGATCTCGAGGAACTCGAGGTTGATGCCCAGGAGAAAGACGATGATGTTTGCGGCAATGATGAATCCCCAGAAGCCGCCAGGAAGGGCGGTCAGCCATTCGGTGATCAATCGCTGCCCGCCGAGTCTGTCGAACATCAATGCGAAGAACGTCGAGGCAAACAGAATCTGGAGGACAAGGGCGGTGATGTTCGAAGTGGATCTGGCAGCGTCACCGATCAGCTTCCAGCTGAAGTTGCGGTAGGCAATGGCGAGAATCACGGCGCCCATTGCCCCGACGGCGCCCGCTTCGGAAGGCGTTGCGATCCCGAAGAAGATGGAGCCAAGGACCGCAAAGATCAGCAGGATCGGCGGCGCAATCGAGACGACGGCCTCCCGAAACAGCGCCCAGCCTTGGAAGGTCCGCTCCTCTTCGGGTATTGCCGGCGCCTTTTCAGGCTTGAGCCAAGCAACGATCAAGACGTAGACGGCATATATCACTGCCAGCATCACACCCGGGATCAGCGCGCCGGCGAACAGCTCGCCGACCGACACCGGGATGAACTGGGCTAGGACGATCAGGACCAAGCTCGGCGGTACCAGCTGAGCCAGGGTCCCGGAGGCCGTGATGACACCGGTCGCCAAACGATGGTCGTACTTGTATCGGACCATCACCGGCAGCGACAGCAGGCCCATGACGATCACGGTGGCAGCGACCACGCCGGTAGCTGCCGCAAGGAGCGTTCCCACGAACACGACCGCCACGGCCACGCCACCCCGGAGCGGGCCCATGAGAAGGCCGATGGTCGTCAACAATCGCTCGGCGAGACCCGATTTTTCAAACACTGCCCCCATGAACACAAAGAACGGGATCGCGAGGAACGTCAGGTTGGAAACGGAGTCGGCAAACCACTTGGAGAACAGACCATTGAGGATGCTCACATCGACGAGGTCGGTGGTCCATCCGAGCACGAAGAACACAATTGCCGTCCCGGCAAACGAGAAAGCCACGGGGTATCCCGACAGAATCAGGATCAGGAAGATGGCGAACATGATGATGGCAAGCCACTCGCCACTCATAGGGAGAGGTCCTTCCTCACTCGATCCTGATCGGCTGTTCGTGCTTCTCGAGTTCCTCGAGATAGAGGTCTGTCACCCCGCGAAGGACTGCGACCAACTTGACCATCTCGGCCAGCGCCTGAATGAGAAGCAGACCGAACGCCACAGCGATCATGGTCTTGATCGGCGCCAGCGGCAGCCCGCCCGCATTCGGTGACACCTCGTTCAGTCGCCACGAAGTCTGCACCTGGGGGATCGACACCCAGAGGCCGATGAATGCAAATGGGATCAGCCCGATGAGGTGCCCTATGAAGTCGATCCACGCCTTTCGTTTCGGCGGTTGATTGGCGAACCAGAAGTCGACTCGCACGTTGATCTGGTGCTTGAGGATGTAGGCGAACCCGAACAGGAATATCAGCGAGTACAGGTACCACTGCGCCTCCACCCAGCTGTTGTTGGTCAGCCGCACCTCGAAGAATTGGCCCGTGTACCGGAGTATCACGTTCGCCAGGCCGACGACGATCGTAGGAATCACGACCCACTTCGATATCCAACCGGTCCACTCGGCGAAGCGGTCCGCGCCGCGCTGGTAGGCAAAGGCGATACGCATCAACACGAGGGCATCACCGTGCCCCCGGGTCGGTTGTGCTTCGATCCGGGCCACGACAACGCAACCACTGACCACCTCCGTCGACTGAGTCGGAGGATACACAAAGGGCCTCCCGCCGGTGTGTGTCACCGGGCCGAGTCAAAGGAGGACGAGTAGTAGCGCAAGGGTCACGGCGCTAGCGATTGTCGTGAACAGGACGGTCGTCGTCACCAGGTCGGGTACGAGGTCGTGTTCGATAGCGATGATCGAGCTGAAGACGGCTGCCGGCATCGCGGACTGCACGATGGTCACACCGGCGTCGGCTGACTCCAGCGACATCCCGAAGACCAGCAATGCAGTGATCGCCGGTGCCAGCACCAGCCGGAAAGACGATCCGAGGACCACATCGAAGCTGATATGAGGCCTGCCCATCGCAGCGAGCTGAATTCCAAGAGTGAGGAGCATCACCGGAATCATCGCGTCGGCGAGAAGCCCGATGGCACGATCCGCAAAGAGCGGAAGGGTCGCGTCGCCCACGTTGACCAGTACTGCGGGAATGGCAACGAGAAGCGCCGGGGTTCGCAATGCAGTGCCGAAGGCTCGCAGCGGGCTGGACTTGTGCCATGTCGCAGCAGTCACTCCGACGAGGAAGGCCATGGCATTGACGGTGAGGAATGCGATGCCGGCCAGCGGAAGAGCCTGTTCACCGAATGCGAACGTGACCACCGGCAGACCGAAGTTGCCCACATTCCCGTAGACAGCCACGAGGATCAGAGCCGCTGTGACCTCGCCGCCTCGCCCGAGCATGCGACCGGCGACGAAAGCGAGCGCGCCCGTCAAGAGAGTGGTGAGCACCAAGGCACCGACGACGCGGAACACGACGTCGGCAGCCAGATCGGCCACGGAGAGGATCTGGAAGATGAAAGCCGGAGCGAAAACGTAATAGGCGGATCGAGCGAGGGAGCGCGCCTCGATCTGGAGCCTGGGTCCTATCCAGTATCCCAGACCGACGATCAAGAAGACCGGCACGAGCGTGTCGATGAAGATGAGGGCGAGCTCGGGCACCCGAGGGAGCGTAAACGCACCCGGCTATCGCAGGTGTGCTACCTACTGTCTCAGCTCCCGGGTGAGCTCGAGGTATCGATCCATCTGCTCGACATATCGCGTCAGATCATCGGCGATCTCAGGATGGCGCATGCGAAGAGCCACGCCAGCGAACTTGGCTCCGCGGTAATAGGGCTCCATCGCGTCCAACGGCAAGGCCTTGGGGCCCGGCTGGGGGTTGGCCGATTCCACCCGCTCGGGCCCGGTCGGGGGCAAATCGAGATTCTGCAGCGCCTCGATCGCCGCCGACTCGGCGTGCCGATCCGCGAAGTCGGTACTGACGTTCTCGAAAACGACCCTGCGATCGGGAGTCACCACAAACATCGCAGGTCTGGCTATCTCTCTGGGATCCTTCTCGTCTGAGACTCCGTAGGGGCGGATCGCCTTGGAGCGATCCGGGTCGCTCAACATGGGGAAAGGCAGTCCGAGTTTCTCGATCATGGCCGAGTTCTGCGGTGGTGAGTCAACCGTGATGGCGACAACCCGCCCACCGGCGGCGGTGATGGTTTCGTACTTGTCCGACAAGCTGACCAGCTGCCCGTTGCAATAGGCTCACCAGTCCCCTCTCAGGAATACGAGGATGCGTGCGGTGTCGAGGTGGTCGCTGAGAGCCCACTCCGTCCCTGTCTGGTCAGCAAGCGTGAAGTCCTCGAAAGACATCGTGCCTCACCGTAGTCAAAGGTGATTGAATCGCCGTTAAGGTCACCGCATGCCAGACGGCGATGGCGCCATCAACCGGGTGGCATTCACCTCGATCCTCGCCGCGGCAATGGCGATCGCCACCTTCGCCGGACCGGCGTTCGCTGTGTTGGCCTCTTTCATCATCGACGAGCTCGGGCTGACGCGAGCCGAGCTCGGATGGGCTGTTGGGGCCTTCGCCGTGACCGGGGCGCTCGCATCGCCCCTTGTCGGCCGGCTCACCGACGTCATCGGCGGGAGAAAAGCCGCGACTGCGATCTTTGGCATCAGTGGCCTTGGGCTGCTCGCCATCTCGGCAGCGCCCACCTACACATGGCTGATCGCCGGCGCCATGCTCGCCGGTGTTGGCCAGGCGGCGGGCAACCCGGGCACCAACAAGCTCATTTCGGTTCACATACCAGAGGGCCGGAGAGGTGCCGTCACCGGCCTGAAGCAGTCCGGGGTGCAGATGAGTGTCTTTCTCGCGGGGATCCTGCTCCCCACGGGCGCGCTGGCTTGGGGCTGGCGTCCCACGGTGGCCCTCGCCGGGGCCCTCGCTCTCCTCTTTGTGGCGGCCGTGTTTTTGATCGTCCCTCACGACCCTCCGTCGGTGGCTGCAGACGGGACCGAACGAGGTGTTGTGTGGTCTTCGCCAGTGATCTGGCTCATGGTGTACGGGCTACTCATGGGCCTCGGTGGGGCGATTTACACGTACCTCCCTCTGTACGGGGAGGAGGCACTTGGTCTCTCGGTCGCCGTC